>CALMKG010000075.1 GCA_937867175.1 uncultured Propionibacterium sp.
CTACAACGGCGTCGCCTATGCCTGGCGCAACAACGCCGGCGGGACCGCGCTTGCGCTCTACAAGTCGAGCTCGTCGGGCTGGACGGCGGTCGCCCTCGGCTACCAACTCGAGTTCAACACCGGCACCGCCGCGATCAGCGAAGGCCAGACGGTGACTGGCGCCGGCGGCGCGACGGGCGTGGTCAAGCGCGTCGTCCTCGAGTCGGGCTCGTGGGGCTCCGGCGACGCGCGCGGGCGCCTCATCTTCGCCAGCGTCACCGGCACCTTCGTGCTGAACGAGAACCTGCTGGTGAGCGCGGCGGTGAAGGCCAAGGCCGGCGGCGCGCAGAGCGCGATCACGCTGCTGCCCAGCGGCCGGGTCGAGACCGAGATCGCGAACTTCAGCGGCAGCACCTCGACGATCCGGCTCTACGGCTGCGACGGCGTCAACCCAGCCTTCGAGTTCGACGGCACCACCTACGTCCCGCTGCGCACGGGGGCGTCACCGGATGCGCCAGAGCACCTCGCCGCGCACGCGCTGCACCTGTTCCTGTCCTACGGCTCGTCGGTGGTGCACTCGGCCGTTGGCGACCCGTACTCGTACCAGGCGCTGCTCGGTGCCGGCGAGTTGGCAGTGGCGGACAACGTCACTGCGTTCCTCGTCCAGCCCGGCAGCCAGACCTCGGCGACGCTGGCGATCTACACCACCGGCAACACCCAGATGCTGTACGGCACGAGCCTGTCGACGTGGAACCTCGTCTCGTACAACAACGGGGTGGGCGCGAAGGCTTACACCGCGCAGAACGTGGAGCAGAGCTACGTCTTCGAGGACCGCGGCGTGATCTCGCTGGCCGCGTCGCAGAACTACGGCAACTTCGACACCGCAGCGCTGACCCTGCACATCCGCCCCTACACCCAGCAGCGACGCACGCTGGCGACGGCCAGCGCGATCAACCGCGAGAAGGGCCAGTACCGGGTGTTCTTCAGCGACGGCTCGGCGCTGTACATGACCGCCTACAACGGCCGCGTGCTCGGGTTCATGCCGATCGAATACCCGAACCCGGTGACCTGCGCCTGCGGTGGCGAGACCGCCGACGGCTCGGAGACCTCGTTCTTCGGCTCGACCAATGGCTTCGTCTACCGCAACGACGCGGGCACCTCGTTCGACGGCGAGGACATCAACGCGACGCTGACGCTGGTGTTCAACGCGATCAAGAGCCCGCGCGTCCGCAAGCGCTACCGCCGGGCCTCGCTCGAGGTGTCGGGCAGCGGGTACTCCGAGTTCACCTTCGCCTACGACCTCGGCTACGCGACCCTGGACATCGAGCAGAACTCGACCTACGCGAACGCGCTGGTGTCGACCTACTGGGACCGTGCGACGTGGGACAACTTCAGCTTCGACGGTCGCGCGCTGGCGCCGTCCGAGGTCGAGTTGAAAGGCACCGCGGAGAACATCGCCCTGCGCATTGTGTCGGCCTCCGATGAGTACCCGGCCTTCACGATCAACTCCGCGATCGTCCATTACAGCATGAGACGGGGGCTTCGGTGACCAACGCCTTCTATAACCACGGCGGGTATCCGGCGAACCAGTCGCCGGCGTCGTCTTCTGCTCTGCGCGCCGAACTCGACCTCATCACCGCCGGCTTCGACAAGCTGCCGTCGCTGACCGCGAACTACCTCATCCGGGTCAACGCTGGCGGTACCGCGCTCGAGTCGGTGACGGTACCCACCGCGATCGGCTACACGCCGCTGAACGCAGCGAGCAACCTCTCCGACCTCGCCAACGCGGCGACGGCGCGGACGAACCTGGGACTCGGCGACGCCGCTCTGGTAACGCTGGGCTCTTCGTACCGTTTCGTCACCGATGCCGAGAAGGCCACTTGGAACGCAAAGCAGGCGGCTCTCGGCTACACGCCGCTGAACGCCGCGAGCAATCTGTCGGATGTTGGGAGTGCTGCCACCTCGCGGGCAAACCTCGGCCTCGCGATCGGGACGAACATCCAAGCGTGGGACGCCGACCTTGACGGCATCGCCGCCCTGGCTGGCGCGAACGGCCTGCTGCGAAAGAGCTCGGGAACGTGGGGCCTCGACACCGCGACCTATCTCACTTCGGTGAGCTACCCGGTCACCTCGGTGGCGGGCCGAACTGGCGACGTCACGCTAACCAAGGCGGACGTGAGTCTCTCGTTGGTGGAGAACACCGCCCTGTCTTCGTGGGCCGGGACCGCAAGCATCACCACGGTCGGCACCATAGGCGCTGGCACCTGGAACGCGACTGCGATTGCAGACAGCAAGATCGCCTCCGCGCTCACTGGCAAAACCTACAACGGTCTGACGCTCACTGCCGCCGCGACCGGCTTCACACTCGCTGGCGGCACCACCAGTAAGACGCTCACGGTATCGAACACGATCACCTTCACCGCAACCGACGGGTCGACGTTGGCGATTGGCGCAGGAGGCACGCTCGGGTCCGCCGCCTTCACCGCATCGACTGCTTACGCGACTTCAACCCAAGGCACGACTGCCGACAATGCGCTGCCGAAGGCGGGCGGCACGATGTCGGGCGCCATCGCGATGGGCAACAACGGCATCACCGGCGCCAAGACGGTGGTGTTTAACAGCACCGTGGCGAATTCGGGCAGCACGACGGCTACCTATACCACCGATTTCTCGACCGGCCAGAAGCAGAAGCTGACGCTGACCGGGACGATCACCGCGACACTTGCCTTCTCCTTCCCCGGCGCCGGGCACTACCAACTGCATCTGCTTCCCGCGTCGACTGTGACGCTGGCGTGGCCGACGATCGGTTCGTCGTGGCAGTGGTTGAACAGCACTACAGCCCCGACGGTGAACACAGGCACCTACGGTGGCGTCGTCAACATCTACTACGACGGGACGATTGCTATCGCGTCCTACAGCAAGGTGGGCGCTGCCTAATGGCTATCGCGTACTCAACAAGGGCAGACGGCGGAAACACCGCCGCTTCTTCGTTTACCGCGACAACGCCGACGCACAACGCCGGTGATCTGCTGCTTCTGGTTGTTGCTATCAATTCATACGGCGTTCAGATCGATACGCCATCGGGTTATCAGTTGGTCGGGTCTGTCCGCATTACCGGCACGCTGCGGCAATCCGTGAGCGTCTTCTGGAAGGTCGGGACCGGGTCAACTTCCGGCGTTACTGTGTCTCTTTCTGGCGGAACAGCGTACTCGGCCTATTCACATCTCGTGTTTACTGGCTCAGGGTTCTCTGCCGAGAGCTTTGTGAACGTCCAGACGAACGGCCTGGCCGATTCGTCGTTCAGAACTGTCTCTCCCCCGGACCCAGGAGCAACCGGCGTTGGTGAGTATGCGCTGGCCATCGGCTCAGTGACCTCGACAACCTTCGACTCCAACGCCATCGCGGGGGCCGACTGGACAGCGGTCGTGTACGGGGCGGGGTCTAACTCCTTTGCGTGGTTGATGATCGGAAGGAAGGTGGCAAGCAAGGCGGCAAGCACTTGCACGCTTACCTTTGCCTCGACTTCTTCGACGTCTACCAAGGCCGGCATTTCCTTCCTTATGAAAGAAACGGCCGCCACCAACTATCTGTTCTTCGGGAGCAACTTCTAATGAGCTACGCCCTTATTCGCGAAGGCGGCGCGACGATCACTGAGTTCCAGACCGTGCCCGATGTGCTGGAGAACATTAGCAATTTCCAGGCGATGCCTGTAGAAGATCGCGCAGAGTTTGGCTTCCTTCCGGTGGTCGACGAACCGCCGGCGCTCGGCGAGTTCGAGTCGATGACGCGAACGCTGGTCTACGACGCAGCGATGGATCGCGTGGTCGCGCAGTACGCCGTGACCGTGGCTCCGGTGGCCGACGTGCGCGCCGCGCTGTGGGAGCGCATCAAGGAACGGCGGCAGGCGTGCATCGAGGGCGGGGCGCAGGCGGACGGCTTCTGGTATCACTCCGACCTGTTCTCGCGCACGCAATGGCTCGGCATGTTGATCCAGGGCGCGGCGCTGCCTGGCGGCATCCTGTGGAAGCGGATGGACAACTCGTTCATCGCGCTGACCCCGACGCTGGTGCAGCAGGTGTTCGCGGCCATCGCGATGAAGGAGCAGGCGGCGTTCACCAACGCCGAGTACCTGAAGGCGCAGATCAACGCCGCCCCCGATCCGCGCACCGTCGACCTCACGGCCGGGTGGCCCGCGAGTTATGAATAGAACCCTCTACTGCGTGCTGATGCGCTCGCATCATCCGTCGTCGCCGATCATCCGCGCCGCCACTTGGTCCGCCTGGTCGCACGTCGCGCCGGTGACGCAATCTGGCGTCGTCTACGACTGCACCTGCAAGACCGGCGTCGTGCGCACGACGGTGCCCCGGCTGCTCGCCCGGGCGAGCAAGTTCCAGTTCGGCTACCTGCCGGTGACCGCCGGCGCCGAGCGCCTCCTCGAGGCGCAGGTCGGCAAGCCGTACGACTGGACCGCGTTGCCCGGCATCTGGCTGCACCGGGATTGGCAGCGCGACGACCGCTGGTTCTGCGCCGAACTGGAGGCCGCCGCGTGCGCTTCCGGTGGTAGCCCGGTGATCTACAAGCCCACGGGGCGGGTCACCCCGAACGACATCTACACCTCTCCGGTGATGCGTTGGTTCCCGGCGGGTGTAATCCCGGCCATCTTCCAATGAGGTCCGATGTGCTGTCGCCACTGCCGCCGCCTGTCGAAGAACACTCGAACCTTCTGCTCATCCTCGCCTTCGGCGCCCTCGGGCTGCTGATGAGCGCGCTCACCTGGGTGATGAAACGGGTGGTCGAACTCGTCGGCGCCGCGGTGACGGCGAAGCTGGCCGAGCACGACAAAGCCCTGAACGCCATCCGCGAACTGCTGGGCGATGAGATCGGCAAGCTCCGCGAGGAGATCGGCGGCGTGCATGAGAAGGTGAACGACGTGAAGGATCACGTCGCCTTGGTGAGCGAGCGCACCCGGGCGTTGGAAGAGCAGGTCAGCTTCCACCTGGGCCGGCGGAAGGGCGATTGATGGACGCCTCTGAAGACCTGCTCGAATTCAACAAGGCGTTCGAGGGTCTGCGGCTGCGCAAGTACCGCGCCGGCGCCGAGAAGTGGACGATTGGCCGCGGGCATCTGATCCTGCCCGGGGAAGACCTCGACGAGATCACGCTTGAGAAGGCGGACGAACTCTACGCGGCGGACATGGCGGTGGCTGTTGTTGCGGCGGCTGAGGCCGTTGACGGGGCCGACCTCCGGCAGCACGAGTTCGATGCGGTGGTCGACTTCACCTACCAGTTCGGGGCGAAGAAGCTGCAGGCGTCGACGCTGCTGAAGTTGCTCAAGGAGGGGCGGTTCGCCGAGGCCGCGCTGGAGTTTCCGCGCTGGTGCTTCGTCGACGGGCACCGCGACGCCGGCGTGATGTGGCGCCGGTACGGGAACCTGCGGATCTTCCTGCTGGCCGACTACACGGTGCGCCCATGACCGAGTTCATCGCCTTCTTCAAGGCGCTCCCCTACCTCAACCTCCTGCTGGCGGCGATCTCGCTGGTGTTCTTCGGCGCCATGCTGGTGATGCACCGCAACTCGAAGAACCCCTTCGATGCGGTGGATCTGCTGATCGATCACACCACCGGGCGCGCCAGCCTCGACAAGGCGGTGGTGCTCTGGGGCGCGGTGCTGTCGAACTGGGTCGTCGTCGACCAGGTGAACCGGGACAAGGATCCGACGACGCTGCTGCTGGGGATCCTGGGCATCTTCATCCTGAAGCGCGGGGCCGACAAGGCGATCGACGTACTGGCTCTGCGCAGCGTACCGAGGAAGGAGTGACGCATGGCTAACGCAATCTGGATTCTGATCGCTGTCGGTCTCATCGGCGTGCTCATCGCCGCCGTCAAGCTCTACCGCGATGGGGCCCTGACCATCGACAAGGACAAAGCCGCCGAGTCGGTGAAGGACGTGGTCGAGGACGTCAAGAAGAGCTTCGACCGGAAATGAACCTCATCGTCGGCATCGGCCTGCTGGTGCTGTTCATCGGGTCGAACGCGGCGACGTTCGGCGTGGTCTCGGAGATGTACAAGGCCAGGGCCCGCGCCGACATCGCGGAGATGAAACAGGCCGCAGCGGAGAGTGCAATAGCGGAGCGGGTGGAGCTCGCTTCGCTGCGCAAGGCGGCGGCCGAGAGCAAGACCGTGGAGGTCGTGAAGTGGAGGACGGTGAAGAATGAAACCGAGCGAGTGGTGGAGCGTCCTGTGTATAGCCAGTGTGTGCTTGATGTTGACGGGATGCGCAACCGTGATGCCATCCTCGACCTCCTGCAGTTTGGCGATCGACGAGAGCCTGCTGCAGCCGTGTCGGTTCGAAGTGGAGAAGCTCAAGCAGGACAACACGATGGGCGGGCTGCTCAAAGCCCTGCAGTCGGTCTCCGAGCAGTCCCGCGCCTGCGCTAACGAGAAGGCCGCCTTGATCGGCGAAGTGCGAGTGGCACAGAAGTGTGATCAACGACAGGAGAAGTAGATGAACATCCTTGGCAAGAACCTCGACGCGCTGTATGTCATCGAGCCCACGCAGCCGTGGGAGATCAAGTTCAACGAACTGCTGGAGAGGGACCACCAGCTTGCCTGCAACTACCTGGTGCGCGCCGACACGCAGAACGGCGGGCGACATGTTCTGGACGAGCTCTTCGGCGAAAGTGTCGGGGCGCTGGTCTTCAACGCCTTCTACCAGGCGAGCCACGAAGCGCCGATCGGAATGCCTCCTCTGTCCTGCGCCTACGCCCGGTGCAGCGTGCGCGGCGGGCGCATGGTCTACATGAAGCGCATCGACGGCAAGTTCCAACTGTTCACCGAGCCCGTTCCGGCTTAACAGGAGAGCACCGTGGCAGCCACGACCAACCCATTCGATATCTCCAAGACGGCCACGACGCCGACGACGCAGAACCTGTCGAATGCGGCTGCGTCGACGGCTGCCCCGACCAGCACCGGCTACACGGCGGCGCAGGCCGGTGCCACCGGTTACGAGTCCAAGGACGCCACCGCGCAGGGCTACGACGCCGCGCAAGCGACGCTCACCAACTGGGACGTCGGCGACAAGCAGACGGTCGCCGGGCAGGTGACGGGGCTCATCTCGGCGAACTCGCCGCTGCTGCAGAAGGCCCGCGCGGACGCGCTGGCGCAGATGAACTCGCGCGGGCTGGTGAACTCGAGCATGGCCGTCGGCGCCGGCGAGGCGGCGGTGATCGACAAGGCCCTGCCGATCGCCCAGCAGGACGCGAGCACGTTCGCCAACGCGGCGCAGACCAACGCCGCCGCGGCGAACCAGAACGCGCAGTACAACACTGGCCAGACCAACGCCGCTGCGCAGTTCACCGCCGGGGCGAAGAACACCGCGGACCTGTCCAACGCGCAGGAGACCAACGCCGCGGCCCGCTTCAGCGCCGACGCGCTGAACTCGGCGGACGCCGCGAACGCGACAGCGACGAACCGCGCCAATGAGTTCACCGCCAGCGCCGCGAACACCGCCTCGTCGCAGTACGCGCAGGCGCTCAACACCAACGTCGCCAAGCAGATGGACTCCGCGCTGGCTATCGCGCAGGCGAACCAGGACAGCGCCACCCGGATCGAACTGGCGAACATCGACCGCGACACCCGCGCCTACCTCGGGCAACTCGAGGCGACGTACAAGAACCAGATGCAGGCCAGCGCCAGTTCGCTCGAGCTCTACCAGCAGACGAGCAAGAACATCAGCGAGTTGATGATGAACACCGACCTCGACCCGGAGGCGAAGAAGATCGCCATCCAGCAGCAGATCGAGAGCCTGCAGTCGGGGCTGACGATCCTGTCGGTGACCTCGGGCATCACCATCGACTTCAGCGACGGCACGACCGGCGACCTCGGCAGCCTGGTAACCATCAACAACCCGCAACTGCCCGCCCCGGCTGCCGAGCCGTGATCCACGCCCAGGAGCGCCTGCTGGACCCGCTGGTCAACGCGGTCCAGCACCAGACGCGCCTGGCGCGGGCGCACATCCGCGCGTGCTTCCGCGAATGGGACGCGCTGCCGCTGGTTGTCGGCGGCGAGCACATCGGCAGTTGGGCCGTCCGCGGCCCCGAGATCCACTTCGCGCTGGCCGAGGGCAAGCGGCCTCGCGGCAGCGTGCGCGGGGCGGTGCGCGCGGCGCTGGCGCCGCTGTTCGAGAAGCACGGCTACCTGACCACGCGGCTGCCGATCGGCTTCACCGACGAGGACCGGTTCGTGCAGCGGATCGGCTTCCGGCCGACGTGGCGCGACGAGAACTTCCAGTACTACCTGCTCGGCACTCTGCCGTTCGCGAGGAAACCATGATGCAGAAGACCTACCTGTCGCGGTCGATCGACCGGACCCTGGAGGCCGAGTACCCCGTCGGTGACCCCTACCACGGGCCGGTGTACGGCGAGAAGCGGGCCCCGGTGACGGCTGTCGTCGGCGGCATCGCCGCAATGGCCGGCGCCGAGACGATGATCGGCATGGTGCTGGCCGGGATGACGATTGCCGGCGGGGCGCTGTCGCTGGTCGGCGCGGTCGCCGGCAACGAGACGCTGGCGAAGATCGGTGGCGTGATCGGCCTCGTCGGCGCCGGTGGCCTCGCAATTAGCAGTCTCGTCGACGCGGCGGGCACGGCGGCCGGCGCGGCCGACATCAACGGGATGGAGGCCGGGAACATGCCCACCGGGCCGACGGAGGCCGCTGCCGCCCCGGTGACCACCACCGCACCCTACATCGCCCCGGAAACGCCGATCGGGATCGACAACCTGTCGACCCCCGCTGCCGACGTCGCTGGCCTGGAGGCGGGGAATATGCCGGTCGGCAACGAGACGGCGACCGGCAACCCGAACAGCGTGTTCGAGGCGATGAAGAGCGGCTCGTGGGGCTCCACGCAGGTGACCGCGCAGCCGAACGTGGACCCGGCCGTCCTCGCCGGTGAAGACCTGGCGAAGTCGTACGGCCCGAACGCGCCCGCGGTGCCCACGGTGAAGGGCGTCGCGCCGCCCGAATCCCCGGGGCTGATCAAGCAGGCGCTGGGGTGGATGGAGGCGAACCCGAAGACCGCCAAGATCCTCGCCGACACCGCCGGCGGGCTGGCGAGCGCGCTCTCCCCGGAGACCGACGCGAAGATCAGCGCGCTCGAGGCGCAGGGCGAACTGTCCAAGGCGCAGGCCGAGAAGCTCCGCTGGCAAATCGCCGAGGAGGAGCGCAAGCGCGCGAACCTCAACGCCAGCATCAAGCAGGGGCTGCCGACGATGGGCGCCCGCAGCGGGACGATGCAGACGGCGGCCCCGGTGCTCGCCAACGTGCGCACGCCCGGCCTGATCAACGGAATCCGCGGAGGCTGAGATGGCTGGGATCGTGCAGGAAAAGATGGCTCGCCCGCAGGGCGATGAACTGACCCCCGACCGGGTGAAGGGTGAAATCCAGATGCCTCCCGAGCTGCAGGAGGCGTTCACCCGGATGGTGATCGGCGGCATGAAGGTCATGTTCGACCAGAAGACGCACAAGATGATGCTCGACCAACTGCGCCAGCAGGGCCCTCTCGGGCAGCGCCTGGGGGAAGGCATCGCCGGCCTGGTGTTGCTGCTGTTCAAGGAGTCGAACCAGACGCTGCCGCCGCAGGTGCTGATCCCTGCCGGCATCGAACTCTTGATGCAGGCGGTGGAGTTCCTGCGCAAGTCGGGCCTCGAGGAGGTGACCAACGAGGACATCGGCGAGGGGATGCGGATCTTCATCACCGTCCTGCTGGAGAAGTTCGGAATGTCCGCGGACAAGCTCGCGGCGCTCGCCGCCCAGTACGCCAAGAGCGACATCCCCGACCAGCAGGGCGCCGCGCCGCCGGCGCCGCCGGAGGAGCAGGAAGCACCGGAAGCTGAAGAGACGGACGAGGAGGACTGATCATGGCCGGATTCGGTGGGATCATCGCCGGGGCGCTCGGCGGCGCGGCAAAGAGCGTGGGCGAGATCGCGGGCGACCAGATCAAGAACCAGCAGCGGCTCGACCTGGAGAAGATGCTGATGCAGGCGCGCGAGGAGATGGAGTTGCGCGTCGACGAGATCAAGCGCGGGCGCGACACCCGCGACATCGGCCGGAACGCCGAGGCCAAGGCCGCGGCGGCGCCGGTGCTCGCGAAGGGCGAAGCCGCGGCCACCGCCGCCCGGACGAGGGCTGAACTCGACGCCGGCGTGCCGGAGATGAAGGCCGAGGGCGACACGCGCGCCTACAAGGCCGGCGGTGAGAAGCGCGACCTCGAGCGCGAGGACAAGAACAAGTCGATCCGCGCGGAAGGCGTGGCGAAGCTCGACGTCAAGAACATGGAGGACGCCGACTACGTCAGCAACCCGGCCGCCCGGGAAGCCGAGCGGGCGCGGGCGAAGGATCGGCACGTCGAGTCGGCGGCGTCGTCGGCGCAGGCCGAGTTGACGCGACTGACGATCGACGAGCGCCGGGAAGTGCAGCGGCTGCAGCGAGAGTACGACGCCGCGCCGCCCGAGAAGAAGGACGCCATCCGCGAGCGGATTCAGATGCTCACCGGCAAGGATCCCGACAGCTTCGAGTTCAAGCCGCTCGTCGACGAGCTCGGCCGGGTAACGGACTACCAGGCGTACGACAAGAAGTCGGGCCGGAAGGTCACGACCGGCGCCCCCACAGGGCCGCAAGGCCCGTGGTCGAAGTACGGCAAATCTGTCAGCGGAACCATTCGGTGACCACTCATGGCTGAACTCCAACCCGGCTTCGAGCAGGACGGCTTCCGGTACATCGGCGGCGACCCCGGCAACCCCCGAAGCTGGGAAGCGGGCGGCCTGAAAATCGGCGCGATCGAGGACGGCTACAGGTACCTCGGCGGCCACCCGGGCGACCAGAGCAACTGGCAGAAGTACACGCCGCCGAGCTATCTCCGCTCGGCCGCCGAATCCGGCGCGCGGACTCTCGTCGCGGCGGGCGCCCGACTGCTCGACGACGCCAACCCCTTCACCCTCAGTGAAGAGGACGCGGCGACGCTGTTCAAGAACGACCCCGAAGGGTTCAATCGGGTCACCGAGCAGAGCGCGTCGATGGCGCTGTCGCGCTACGCGAACGAGCAGACGGCGCGAGCCAAGGAGGTGATGGAACGGGCGAACCCGAACGAAAAAGGGCTGATCTCTGGTGAGGCCCTGAGTAAGCTCGAGTACGCGACGCTCGACCCGAAGAAGGCCGCGTATCTGTCGCCGACTCGCGTGGCCGGTGATGTGCTGCAGTCGCTGCCGACCACCCTCGCTCTGGCGGTGTCCGCCTACTTCACCAAAGGGTCGAGCACGCGCGCCTTCGCCGCCGCAGAGTCGGAGGCCCTCGCGCGCGGTGCAACCGCAGCCGAAGCACAGGCGGCGGGTCGCACCGCGGCGATGCGGGCCGGGGCCGCCACGATGGCGAAGACCAGCGCTGCGGGTGAGGGCGCCGTCGGGTACGCGCAGCAGATGAACCAGGCGATCGACGAAGCCAAGGACATCCCGAAGGAGAAGTACGAGCAGTCGCCGCAGTACCAGGAACTGCTCCGGCAGGGCTACACACCCGAGATCGCGCGGCGGAAGTTGATCGCCGAGACTGGTCGCGAGGCCGGGATCACCGCGGGCGCGGTGGACGCCGGCGTGAACCTTGTCGGCGGGCAGGTGTTCGGCCGGATCATCGGCGAGGGCGGTAAGCTCGCCCCGCGCGCAGCCAAGGGCTTCCTCACCGAGGGCGCGGAGGAGACGCTGCAGAGCGTCGGCGAGCAGGCCGGTCAGAACCTCGCGGTGAAGACCCACCTCGACCCGTCGCAGAATCTGATGGAGGGTGTCGGCGAGCAGGCGGCGGCCGGGTTCGTCGTTGGCGGCGTAACCGGCGGCACCTTCGCGGGCGCCCTTGGCTCTAAGCAGCGCACCAACCGCCCGCCGGCTGCGCCCGCGGTCGAGCAGGGCCCAACGCCCGAGCAGAAGCTCGAGCAGGCGCAGAACGTCAGCGAGATGGTGGCTGCCGCGAGCGAACTCGCCGACACCGTCGACGTCTACCTGGGCCAGAAACCGCCGGCGCCCGAGCCGGTGGCGCCCACCCCGGTGATCGCGCCCGAAGTGCCCGCGGCGCCGATCGCCCCGCCCGACATGCCGGCCCTGCGCAGCATGGCCGACCGCAACGCGGAACTGATCGGGCGGGCCACCGCCCCGGGGCTCGCGTTCGACCAGCAGAGCGCGCTGGAGCAGGCCCAGACGGCGCTGCCCGAGGCCAAGCCGCGCACCACCAGCAGCCGCTACTTCGACCTCTCGCCGCTGCGCGACGAGGTGCAGGCGCAGGGCGCGCTGGCAGTGGCGCAGGCCACCGAGCCCGCCTCGCAGTTCCAGATCGTCACCCACCCGCTCAACAAGCAGCAGTTCGCCATCGCGCGGCTGCCGAAGGCCGAGCCCGCGCCCGCGCCGACCCCGGTGACGCCGGAGATCAGCCCGGCGGTGGTGCAGAACCGGATCGAGACGGCGGAACTGGAAGGGCGGCGGGACCGCGAGCGCGCGGCGGACCCGAAGCTGCAACTGGTCGCGAAGACGCAGCGCATGATCGAGGAGAGGGGCGGCGTCGCGGCCCCCGAAGAGGCCGAGATCCTGCGTCAGGCGGGCGTGCCGAAGAACTACGACCGCATCGATCCGGCGCTGGCTCGCCAGCCGTCGGTGGACGAGCGGCTGTCGGCGGCCACCGGCATCGCGGTGGGCACCGAGGCGGGGCTGGGCAACCGGCCGCGCGAGAGCACGCCGATCGACGCGACCGAGCAGCAGAACCGCGCCGGCGACGCGGAGATGAACGCCCGCATCGCCACCGGCCAGACCTCCCCGGAAGACACCCGAGGCCAGCCGTCAGCGCCGCCCGTGGGTGAGGTCATCACTGCGCTGGCCGCGCGGCCGGAGACGCGCAGCGCGGAGCAGCAACTGACGCTGCGGCAGGCGCAGGACCGGATGGCGCCGGAAGACTTCACGATCGCCAGCCTCGCCGCCACGGCGCCGTTCAAACTCGACGCGACGCAACGGATGCGGCTGCGCGAGATGCGGGAGACCGTCGCCAAGGAACAGCAGCCGAAGCCCACCAGCCCGATCATCATCCCGTCGAAGGAACGTGATGGCACTCAAGCCGCCGAAGCCCAGCCGCAGGAAACGGAACAACAAGAAGCACCCGCTGCCCGACCCGACATAGTCGAGGCGACGATCGAGGGTGAAGCAGGGCAGCGCTTCACCGTCGGGCACGGCGGGAAGATGCACGAGGCAATCCGGGTGCCGTCGTACAACGGTGGCCTGGCCCCGGTGCTGAAGCAACTGGCACGCATTTGGAGAAAGGAGGTGGTCTTCTTCCGCAGCACTCTGGCGGCCGATGGCTTCGTTCTCCCCAGTGACAACCGGTCGCTGTACATCAACGTCGACAGCAAGATGTCGCCGCTGGCGGTGTTCGGTCACGAGTTGCTGCATCAGTTGAAGCGCGACAACCCGATCGCCTACCGTGCCATCGCCACCGTGGTGGCCCGGCAGGCGACTTCGGGTGTGCGGGCGGCGTACCGCAAGGATTACGGCAAGGGCGCCTCCCTGGAGGAGATGGCGGCCGATCTGATGGGCAACGCCTTCCAAGACCCGGCCTTCCTCACCGACGTGTTCGCCGAGGTGGAGAAGAACGCCCCGGCCGACGCGGCGCCGGGGATCATCCGCAAGCTGGCCGACGCGATCGAGAAGGCGGTCAATGCGGCGTTGAAGGTGCTGCAGGGGATGCCCATCGCGAAGCGGTTCAACGCCGATGCGATGGTCAGCGACCTCGGGGCGATCCGGGCGGCGCTGAAGACCGCGCTGGCCGACTACGCCCGCGAGCAGCGCAACCCGACGTTCGCGTACGACAAGGCCGCACAGGGCCAGCAGCGGCAGGACCGCGGCGTGCCGGTGATCGGCACCGAGGAGCGGGTGCTGGCGAGCGAGGCGCGCGGCGAAGAGGAGATCACCGCCAGCCCTCCACGCTCAGACATCGGCCACAAGCGGTTCTCGTCCACCGGCGCCTACGTCGGTGCTCCCGACTGGGTGGGCTCGTCTCCACAGCAACTGACGGTGCTGCGCGGCAAGTTGCGCCGGTTGGCGCTCGAGGGGGAGTCGGGCCGGTACTGGTACGAGAAGTCGTCCCGGGCGGTGCTCGACCTCGTCGGCGGCGACAAGAGCGAAGCGGAGAAATTCGTTGGCCTGCTGGCTATCTACTCGCAGGGCACCGACGTGGCGATCAACGCCGGCTTCGCGCTCGAGGCGTACTACCAGTGGAAGGCGGGACTGCCGATCCACAGCGGGCGCTTCCCGGTAGAGCAGTCGCGGAAAGCTTCCGAGTGGTTGGAGCAGGGCAAGGACTGGGGCGGGATCAAGGTCAACAACTTCTACCACGACCTGATGGAGGAGATCGACCCCAGCAAGGTGGACGACAACCACGCCACGATGGACATGTGGATGGCCATCGCCTTCGACTACGGTGCGAAGATCCTGGACCAGGGTCCGAAGTACAACTTCGCGAAGCGGGAAACCATCCGCCTTGCCGAGGAGATGGGCTGGAAGCCGCACCAAGTGCAGGCAGCTATCTGGACCGCGATCAAGTCGCGCACCGAGGCCACTGAGCAGGCGCGCAACGCCCGGGAACTGAAGCTCGGCATCGCCGAGAAGAACGGCAACGCGCACGCCGTCAAGAAGGACCGGCAGTACGAGCACTTCCGCCTGGCCCACAAGATGGCGCTGGCGGCGCCGATGACGAAGGAGGAGATCGCCGCTCGCGGCGCCGACTTCGCGGATGAACTCCTGGCTCGCACCGCGCAACTGTCGTGGGAGGCGACGCCGAGCGTCACCGGCGGCGATATCCCGGGCATCCACACCGCGCCGACGGCGCAGAAGTTCGAGTACCTGGCGGCGGTGATGAAGGTGCTCAACCGCGATGGTGTGGATCAGATCGCCGAGATGGTCGGCCTGCACACCCCGCCGACGATCACCGGCTTCTCGGCCTGGGAGGGCGCGGTCGGGGCCGGCGCGCAGTCCTTCTTCCCGGTGCCGATCACCGGCCAAGGCAAGAACCGGGCGGTGCTGCAGGTAGCCCGCGACCTGCTCGGCCTGTACGCGGCAGTGAAGGGCTTCGTGCTGAAGCAGGACGCCGTCGTCTGGCACATCCCGGTGTACGGCGACGCTCTGATCCGGGCGAACGGCTTCGAGATCCGCGGCAGCCGGCCGCTGACCGAAGACGAGATCCGGCTGTTGTACGATCGCATCCACGACGAGTTCGGAACCTGGGAACTTGCGCCGGGGTACACCGCGACCGGCGCACGGGTGCTAAACTTCACAGACGTCGACAACCGCGACTTCCAGAAGCGGATGCGCAGCGTGGTCGACGGACTGCCCGATGGCTTCCTCGGCGGCAACCTCAGGTGGGGGTCGTTCCGATCCGACGGCGACTACATCGGCAACAACTGGAAGGAGAGCCCGAATGGTGAAGGGTATCGATCTCGGATTGCTACCGGCGGACGATCCGATCTACAAAGAAGGGCCGACAGTCTTCGTGCCGATATCGAGGCCGTCAACGACGACTTCGCACAGCGCTACGGCTGGGGCGGCGCCAACGAAATCAAGCGCAGCCCGCAACGTGGATATGAGCACAGTGAAGGGCGCCGCG
>CALMKG010000076.1 GCA_937867175.1 uncultured Propionibacterium sp.
ACTTTGTCGGCCAGTTCACCAATCGTGACCTCCAAGGGGTTGCCGATATTGATCGGTCCGGTCACCTCGTGGGGGCTCGTCATCATCAGCACCATCGCGTCCACGACGTCGTCGACAAAGCAGAAGCTGCGGGTCTGAGTGCCGTCGCCGTAGATCGTGATGTCTTCACCGCGCAGGGCCTGCACGATGAAGTTGCTGACTACTCGCCCGTCGTCTGGACGCATCCGGGGGCCGTAGGTGTTGAAGATACGCACCACCTTGACCGCGAGGTCGTGTTGGCGTCGGTAGTCGAAGAACAGCGTTTCGGCGCAGCGTTTACCCTCGTCGTAGCAGGCGCGGACGCCGATCGGGTTCACGCGTCCCCAGTAGTCCTCGTGCTGGGGGCTCAGCTCTGGGTCGCCGTACACCTCACTGGTGGAAGCTTGCAGGATAGTGGCCTTGGTGCGCTTGGCCAGCCCCAGCATGTTGATGGCGCCGTGCACGCTGGTCTTCGTCGTCTGCACCGGGTCCCACTGGTAGTGGATCGGGGACGCCGGGCAGGCGAGGTTGTAGATCTCATCGACCTCGACGTACAGCGGGAAGGTCACGTCGTGGCGCATGAACTCAAACCGGGGATGGCGGACGAGGTGGTCGATGTTCGATTTGCTACCGCTGTAGAGGTTGTCGACGCACAGCACGTCATGGTCTGCTTGAACCAGGCGGTCGCACAAGTGGGAGCCGAGGAAGCCAGCCCCGCCCGTGACCAGTACGCGTTTGCGCATCATCGTCGCTCTCCTGATCGAAATGACCTTAACGGGACTCTACTGGTCGTGAGGAGGCCATCGACTCTGCCTATTCGGGAGCCGAGACTGGCGGGAATCGACGTGCCGCACTCCCGCGACTACGTGCCTTGTGCCGGGACGACGACTTGGGACTGCAAGGACGGGGGGACTGCTTCAACCGCGGGATCGGCAAGAACAGGCTCAGGGCCGAGGAGCTTGATCGAGTCAGTTGCCCAATGAGTGCGGGTGGTCTCCAAGACCTTGGACGCCACCCAAGGGAGCGGACAATTTCGCGACGCAGCTGTCTGACCGCGGGGGACCGGCGGGCAAGCGCCCGCAGGCGTCCGGTGAATTCGGGACGGTCCAAGACCCGTCCTTGCTTGTAGAAGGGCGCAACAGTCAGGCGTCTGATCAACCGTCGTTCTTCGTCGCTGAACCTGGTGGTCTCGAAGTTCCCTAGATGCTCCAGCTCTTGGCAGGCCTGATCGACCAGAAGCTTGGAGGCGACGATCGCGAGTCGCTGCAGATGGGCGTTTCGGGTCAGTTCCGTCAACTGACCACCTGGTGGCAGGTAGGCCTCCAGCGGAAGTTGCTCGTAGAGTCGCCGGAAGATGAGCTGGTCGTATTCGAGCCACTTGCTGTAGCGCTGGGACGCTTCGAATTGGTCACTGCTTGGGCCGCGCTGGCCAGGATGCTGGCGGTAGTGGAAGGTGGCGGGGCCAGGCACTCGCACACCGGTGAACCTGCGCGCGATTCGGATGGCCATCTCGTAGTCCTGCGACCGCAGTAGGCGCTCATCAAAGCCTCCCACCTCGTCGTAGCAGGCGCGGCGGGCGAACAGGGCGGCTCCGCCAAGGAAATTGGACTCCAACAACGGGATGAGGAACCCGCGCGATTCGACGTCCGGAATGCGCGACTCGCCAACGATCCGCCCGATCCGGTGGCTGCCAGGCTCGGTCTCGGTGTAGTGAAAGGTGCTGTAGCTGAAACCGTATTCGGGGTGGGCCTCGAGCGGTGCCACAAAGCGTTCCAGCGCATCGAGCAAGGCCACGTCATCGTCGTCGAAGACCCACACGTACTTCCCGGTTGCAGCTGCCAGCCCCAGGTTCAGTGCGGCCGGCTTGCCCCGATTGGGGCTCTTGATGATCTTGATACCAGACTCGTAGTTGTTCAGTACCTGCCGGGTGGCGTCGCTGGATCCGTCGTCGACCACGATGACCTCGTAGGGACGAAGCGTCTGCTCCAGGATGCTGTCCAGGCATTCGGCGAGGTACTCATCCCTGTTGTAGGTCGGTATCAGAACCGAAACCCGGGGAGTCATGAGCACCAGTCAAGCGCATTTGGGTCACGACCGACGCTTGTTGCTCTCGGACGAGATTGTGCATCAGCTGAGGGCCCGGCGGAAGGAGGCAGCCAGAGCCCTCATGACGCGCCCTCGCCCGCCAGAAGATGGACGAAGTCCGGGGTCAAGGCCTCACCTTGCCGTACCGAAACGTGGGCGCCGTCGCGGTAGTAGCGGGGGTAGCCGTCAGGGTGATTGGTGGAGCACACCTCATCGGGGCACAAGATCGGCCAGGGGTCGAAGATGATTGCGCCCGCGTGGGC
>CALMKG010000077.1 GCA_937867175.1 uncultured Propionibacterium sp.
GCGACTGGCCGGAGCGCGGCAGCGCGACCGCGGCCGCGTGGAGCTGAGCGCTCCTCCGCGGCGGTCAGGCCACAGTGACGACGGCGAGTTCGCGGTGCGCGGCGTGCAGCGTGTCCGCGAGCGCGTCCATCGCGAGGGCGAGTTCGTCCCGCTCGATGACGAGCGGGGGCGCCAGGCGGATGGTCGAGCCGTGCGTGTCCTTGGCGAGCACGCCCCGGGCCTGGAGTCCCTCGCAGATCTGCCGGCCCGTCAGTCCGAGGCGCGGGTTGGCGTCCACTCCCGCCCACAGCCCGACGTGGCGGGTGGCGTTCACGAGGCCGTCCGCGGCGAGTTCGTCGAGGCGCTCGCCGAAGTAGCCCTCGAGGTCACGGGCGCGCTGCTGGTACTCGCCCGTCTCCAGCATCGAGACCACCTCGAGGCCGATCCGCGCGGCCAGCGGGTTGCCGCCGAACGTGGACCCGTGGGTGCCCGGCGTCATCAGCGAGAGCACGTCGTGCAGCCCGACGACGGCGGAGACCGGCATGATCCCGCCGCCCAGGGCCTTGCCGAGGGTGGTGAGGTCCGCCTTCACCCCGATCCGCTGCTGGTCGAGCGTCCAGCCCGTGCGTCCGAGGCCCGCCTGGATCTCGTCCACGATGAGGAGGGCCCCCCACTCGTCCGCGATCGCGCGGAGGCGCGGCAGGTAGTCCGGCGTGGGGATGACGACCCCCGCCTCGCCCTGTATCGGTTCGATGAGGATGGCGACCGTGTACTCGGTCATCGCCGCGGCGACGGCGGCGGCGTCGTCGTAGGGCACGATGGTGAAACCGGGCGTGTACGGGCCGTAGTGGTCCCGGGCCTTCTCGTCCGTGGAGAACGAGATGATCGTGGTGGTGCGCCCGTGGAACGAGTTCGCCGCGACCACGATGTTCGCGCGGTCGTCCGGGATGTGCTTGACGAGGTACCCCCACTTGCGGGCCGCCTTGATGGCGGTCTCCACGGCCTCGGCCCCCGTGTTCATGGGGAGCATGGTCTCGGTGCCCGTGAGGGAGGTGAGCGCCTCGGCGTACGGGACGAGGAGCTCGTGGTTGAAGGCGCGGGAGACGAGGGTGAGCGTCCCGACCTGTTCCTGCGCGGCTGCCACCAGGCGCGGGTTGGCATGGCCGAAGTTGACTGCCGAGTACCCGGCGAGGCAGTCGAGGTAGCGGTCCCCGTGGATGTCGGTGACCCACGCTCCCTCCCCGTGGGAGAGGGTGATGTCGAGGGGGGTGTAGTTGGGCGCGAGGACCCTCATGTCTGGCACGATGCCAATGGTAGGGGAGGGGCAGCGCTTCCGCTTCCCGCCCTTTTGCGTGCGACTCCGCCCGGTGAGTCCCCGAGACCGTGAGCAGTTGGTTGCGCATGTGCACGCAACTGCTCACAGCCCCGGGGGACGCGTCACCGTGGCGGCAGGCTCGGGGTGGGACCGGGGCTGGCCCCCTGAATCCACCAGTTCGATGCTCTTGTAGACTGGGGCACGCACTCCTGGCCCCCGTAGCTCAGGGGATAGAGCACCGCTCTCCTAAAGCGGGTGTCGCGCGTTCGAATCGCGCCGGGGGCACCAGAGCATCATCGCAGGTCAGACCGGGTGATTTTCCGGTTGGTCTGTCTGGTCAGTCCCCTCAGAGGCCCCATTTTCGGCCCGCGTGGCCAGTGAATGGTCAGTGGCGCACGGCCCGGGTGGGTTCCGACGGTCTCGGGGCGCGAGTTCTCATCTCACATGCATCCATCGCTTCTGGTGGCGACGACTGATCGTGGCTCCTGGGGCCCGGATGACCTGCAACGTGGCCGATACCCGCTTCACCTGTGAGGGTATCGGGCCCCTCCTTCTGGTGCGCGATGCGTTCGAGATCCGTGGTGATTACGGGCTGTCGAAGCCCGAGCCCCGGCTTCGAAATGAACCGGGCGGCGCCGTCAGGCGGCCTGGGCGACATGAGCTGCCCGGAGGTCTCCGGCGCGGGATCGTCAGAGCGCCGGGAGGGAGGAGATGGACCGGAACCAGACCGTGCACGCCAGCGCACGAGTGTGCACCGGACCCCGCGAGACCACGGATCCGGGGATCGCAGAAGTGCGGACGCCGGTTCGCGAACGTACAGGCTGAGGCTGGGCGAGGCGCAGCGTCGCGGGGGCCTTACGAAGCGCTGATCGTGAGCACGACAGGTTCCGTGCCAGCAATGTCAGGCGCGGTGACGGTGATGGGCTCAGTGCTGAGGTCCTCAGGCAGAACGAGGGTGGTCTCGAAGGTCCCGTCCGGCTCCACGGGCACTGCAACCTGTTCCACGACGACGCTCCCGTCCTGGGTCACCACGATGGCAACGGTGGCGTAAGGGGACATGTCACCCTCGGGGGTGCCGTTTGCCGAGGTGTCGACGCATCCGTCGAAGAACCCGGTGCCGCTGATCTCCAGGCGCTCGCCTGGCGAGGCCTCAGCCTGTTCGGCGATGACTCGTGGCGCCTCGCAACCCCCCGCAGAGGAGCCGGCGGCCTCACCGCGGCATCCCGCCAACGCCACAGTGGCTCCAACTGCGAGGAGGAGAACAAGTCGACGGCGTCGCGCGGTTCCTGCGAGCGGGTGCAACTCGAAGCGCAGGCCCGCGGAGGGCAATCCGAACTCGGCGGCGTCGAAGCCCTTGTACTTCTCACTCATGATCATTGCGTGCCACGGCTGTCCTTCAGTTTCAGCAGCCACGTCTCGAACTCATCGGGCTCGACGACGTCGATCAAGTGTCGACTATGGCAGACACTTTCGTGGACTGCTGGCAAACCGCAAACGGTCTCCCTCGACGATCGCATCTGTCAGGCCGTGTTCGGGTCTCCGCCGGACCGACCTCGAGATCGGGGAATCGACGTTCGGCACAGCGTTGATCGGTTCTTCTCGCAACCGCGGTGGGCGCGGCCCACGTCGAACTGGTGACCCCCGTGTGCGTCATGTAAGCCACGGGACGTTCAAGGTCACTGGGGCGTCGTACCGGTGGACATTCCGCTTGTGGACGACCGTTGTCGACGGGGCGCTCGAAGGACTCTGACGTTGTCTGGACGCCCGCGGGAACACCCGCGCCGCGATGTCCTGAGTCTGGTGCAGTTGCCCGTACCGCCGTATAGTTGTTTCAGATAGTTCAGTTAAAGCAGATGGAGTGGGCTGTGGTGAAGACGCTGGACCGTGATGCCGAGGCGCTGCATCGTGCTTTGGCAGTTGCGGGCGACGAGGTGCGCGTGTCGCTGTCGCGGGAGACCGCCGAGCTGGTGGCTCGTGTGGTCGATGCGCGTGTGCGTGGCCAGCAGGTGCTTCTCACGCGCGGTAATGCCGAGGTCACCCCGAACGAGGCGGCGGTGCTGCTTGGGATGTCGCGCCCGCAGGTGCGGAAGCTGCTCGATCAGGGACTGTTGGAGTTCCGGAAGGTGGGGGCGCACCATCGCATTCGGGTGGAGTCGATTGAGGCGTTCCTGGGTGCCGAACGTCCTCGCCGTCGTGCGGCGCTGGCCGACTTGGCCCATGTGCAAAATGAGCTGGGCCTGACGGAATGACGGACGGTCCCGCGCTTCCCGGACTTGTCAGGGTTGTGTTTGTTGACGCGAACGTGCTCTACTCCCGGGTGCTGCGTGACTACCTCCTCTACGCCGCCGATGAGGAAGTCATCGCTGTGGCGTGGAGCGCGGCAGTCCTTGAGGAGACGGTGGAGCATCTGATCGAGAATGTTGCTGCCTTCATCGCCGAGTCGGGCGCGCGGCTGATCGACGCAATGAACGGGGCGTTCCCGTACGCCGAGGTCGAAGTTGCCCCGGAGCACCTCGAGGCGGTGGCTTCCTTCTTACTTCCGGATGAAGGCGATCGCCACGTCCTCGCGGCGGCGATCGCGGCCGAGGCCACGGTGCTGTGCACGGCGAACACGAGGGACTTCCCCGCTGCGGTGGTTGCAGCGCTCGGCTTGGAGGTGATGACGCCCGACGCTCTGCTGAGTGCACTCGTGACCGAGTTCCCGTCGCAGATGCTCACCGTCCATGCCACGTCGGTAGAGCGCCTACGAGGAGCCACTGACGAGTCGACCATCGCTGCCCTCCAGCGGGCTGGCGCCCCGACGGCAGCGGCCCTCGTTGCCGGGCTGCTAAACAACCACGAGTGATCGGTGAGGCCGGGTGGCCTTGGCCGCGCCCGTCCAGTCTGCGACTTCAACCCGGGATGTCTGCCGCGGAGATTCCCACTTCGCGGGGCCCGTGAATGGTCAATGGACAGCGGCGAGCCGTCGTAACAGCCGCGCCGGACGTGAGCTCGCACGCCGGTGACC
Organism: uncultured Propionibacterium sp.; assembly: GCA_937867175.1. Taxonomy (GTDB): domain Bacteria; phylum Actinomycetota; class Actinomycetes; order Propionibacteriales; family Propionibacteriaceae; genus Brooklawnia. The sequence goes on from CALMKG010000077.1 coordinate 4,302, forward strand.
AGCACATTTGGAATGATCGGAGGTGCCGGAGGGGGTATCGCCGTCCTCCTAAGGAGGGTGCTCCTGAGGGCAGCGTGCGCTTGGTGATGGCCACGTCAGGACGCTTCGGCGGCAGCCTCGTTCGCGGCGGCGCTGTCCAGCCACGCTGCGGGGACGAGGACCGTGCCGCCGACCTTGCGTGATGGGATCTGTCCCTTGGTGATGAGCCAGTAGACGCTGCTGAGGGGAAG
>CALMKG010000078.1 GCA_937867175.1 uncultured Propionibacterium sp.
GGCCGAGTGCTGCCCATGTCCTTGGTGCCGTTGAATATTGAAGCCGACGTCCTTGGTGTCGATCCGGAGCATCCAGATGAGGTGGCAGTGATAAGCGGCCAGCACGAGGTCGCCATCACCCACGGCCAGGTTGAGGCGATCCGCCTGGTGCCGAACGACCCGCCGGCCTGCCCCGAGGCCGTGGCAGCGATCCAGGAGGCCGACTTCGTCGTGCTCGGGCCCGGCTCCTGGTTCACCTCCGTGCTGCCGCACCTGCTGGTGCCCGAATTGGCCACAGCGATCATCGAGTCGGACGCCCACCGGATCCTCACCCTGAATATCGCGCCTGCTGCCGAGACCGCCGGGATCAGCGCCGCCCGGCATCTGGAGATCCTTGCTGAGCACGCGCCCGGGCTCTGCTTCGACACCATCGTGGTGGACGCCAGCTTCGGCGCGGACGACGCCACACTGCAGGCCTACGCCCGCTGCCTTGGTGCGCGGCTGCTGATCGCAGATGTGCGTCGCCATGATGGGACTGCCCGGCACGACCCACTGCGTCTGGCCAGCCTCTTCGGTGACCTGATGATCAGTTGACAAGGGGGTATGGCGAGGCGGCCGGATTGGGGGGCTGATTGTGGAATGATTCAGGGGTGGCTTTGACGCAGCAGGTGAAATCCGAGTTGGCAACGGTCCGGGTGCTGAGGCCCGAGACCCGCGCAGCCGAGGTGGTCGCCATGGTGCGCTTCTCCGGAGGGCTCCATCTGGTCAGCGGGCAGATCGTGATCGAGGCGGAACTCGACACCGGTGCCGCAGCTCGCCGCTTGCGGAAGGCGATCACAGATCTGTACGGGTTCGAATCCGAGCTGATGGTGATCAGCGCATCAGGTATCAGGCGTGGCAACCGGTATGTCCTGCGCCTGGTGCGTGACGGTGAGGCTTTCGCCCGGCAGACCGGGCTGATCGACTCGCACGGACGCCCGGTCCGTGGCTTGCCTCCGCAGGTGGTGGGTGCCGGGATGAACGAACAAGTGGCAGTCTGGCGCGGCGCCTTCTTGGCGCGAGGCTCGCTTACCGAACCGGGCCGCTCCATGTCGCTCGAGGTCACGTGCCCGAGCTCCGAGGCCGCACTTGCACTTGTCGGGGCTGCGCGGCGACTCGATATCGGTTCAAAGGCTCGTGAGGTCCGACAGGTCGACCGGGTAGTCATTCGCGATGGGGACGCGATCGCGGCCATGCTGACCAGGATGGGTGCGCACGAATCGGTGTTGCTGTGGGAGGAACGCCGGTTGCGGCGTGAGGTGCGGGCGTCGGCGAACAGGTTGGCGAACTTCGACGATGCCAACTTGCGGCGCTCGGCGAGAGCCGCAGTTGCCGCCGGTGCGCGGGTCGAGCGGGCTTTGGAGATACTGGGCGACGACGTTCCCGACCACCTTCGCAGGGCAGGGTTGCTTCGGCTGGAGCACAGGCAGGCCAGCTTGGAGGAGCTCGGCCAGTTGCACGACCCAGCGCTGACCAAGGACGCAGTGGCTGGCCGCATCCGGCGGCTGCTGGCGATGGCCGACAAGGCGGCGGCCGAGCAGGGCATCCCATCCACCGAGGCGGTCTTGACGTCAGAGATGCTCGACGAATCCGAGTGAGCTGCGGTCGCCGCCGCGATTCTGGACAAATCTCGATGTCATCTTGGGGATGGCGCGCATGCTGTCGGGGTTTCGGTAGAGTGAACCTGACCAAAAAAGTCTGGCATCTGCTGCACAGGCACAAGGCACGAGTATCTCTGAAGGAGATCCCCACATGACCGTGAAGGTTGGCATCAATGGCTTCGGCCGAATTGGCCGTAACTTCTACCGCGCTGCCAAGGAGCAGGGTGCGGACATCGAGATCGTTGCCGCCAACGACCTCACCGACAACAAGACCCTGGCGACCCTGCTGAAGTACGACTCCACCATGGGTCGTTTCGCGGGCGAGGTCACCTTCGACGAAGAGTCCATCACGGCTGATGGGCACAAGATCAAGGTGTTGGCTGAGCGCGATCCTGCTGCCCTGCCATGGGGCGATCTCGGCGTCGATGTCGTCATCGAGTCGACCGGGCGTTTCACCTCTGCCGAGGCGGCAGGTGCCCACATCAAGGCCGGCGCCAAGAAGGTCATCATCTCGGCGCCCGCGAAGAACGAAGACATCACCATCGTGATGGGCGTGAACGACCAAGACTACGACCCGGCGAAGCACCACATCATCTCGAACGCCTCCTGCACCACCAACTGCCTGGCCCCGGTCGCCAAGGTCCTGAACGACCACTTCGGCATTGAGCGTGGCCTCATGACCACCGTTCACGCCTACACCGCAGACCAGAACCTGATGGACGGCCCGCACGGCGACCTGCGCCGCGCCCGCGCCGCCGCCCTGAACATCATCCCCACCAAGACCGGTGCCGCCCAGGCCGTCGCGTTGGTGCTGCCGGAGTTGAAGGGCAAGTTTGACGGGTTCGCTCTTCGCGTCCCGGTGCCCACCGGCTCGGTCACCGACCTCAGCTTCGTGTCCAACAAGGAGACCACGGTCGCTGAGATCAACGCCGCGGTCAAGGCCGCCGCAGAGGGCCCGCTCAAGGGCATCTTGTCCTACACCGAAGACCCGATCGTCGTCACCGACATCCAGGGCGATCCCCACTCGAGCATCTTCGATGCTTCTTACACCAAGGTGATCGGCAACCTGGTCAAGATCTTGTCTTGGTACGACAATGAATGGGGTTACTCGAACCGCTTGGTCGACCTGACCGAGCTGGTCGCCAGCAGCCTCTGATCCACACTCCAGATGTAATGCGGGGGCGTGTCGGCTTCGGCCCGGCACGCCCCTGTTCTGTTCTTCGAACCCACCAACCCACAAGAAGGGAACCATTGTGCGATCAGTGAACGAGTGGTTGGACGACCTGCGTGGTAAGCGCGTCGTCATCCGCTGTGACTTTAACGTGCCGCTGGACGGCGACACCATCACCGACGATGGCCGCATCAAGGCCGCGCTGCCTACCCTGAACAAGCTGCGCGAGGCCGGCGCTCGAACCACCGTGATGGCCCACCTCGGACGACCCAAGGGCCAGGTCAACCCGAAATACTCGCTGGCTCCGGTGGCCAAGCGACTTGGTGAGCTGCTCGGCACGCAGGTCAAGCTCGCCGACGATGTCGTCGGCCCGTCTGCGCAGGAGCTTTCGGCGGGCCTCGCCGACGGCGAAGTTCTTCTGGTCGAGAACGTGCGCTACGAGCCTGCCGAAGAGTCGAAGGACGAGACCCAGCGCGCCGCACTGGCCGCCCAGTACGCCAAGCTCGGCGATCTGTTCGTGTCGGACGGCTTCGGCGTGGTGCACCGCAAGCAGGCGTCCGTCTTCGATATCGCTCAACTGATCCCGGCGGCCGCCGGTGACCTGGTCGCCAAGGAGGTTGGGGTCCTGAGTCGGCTGACCACCGAACCTGAGCGGCCGTACGTGGTCGTGCTCGGTGGGGCCAAGGTGGCCGACAAGCTGGCCGTCATCGACAATCTGCTCAAGGTGGCCGACGCGTTGGTGATCGGCGGCGGCATGGCCTACACATTCTTGAAGTCGAAGGGCTACGAGGTTGGCGACTCGATCCTGGACGAGTCCAAGGTTTCCGAATGCGCCGAGTACCTGAAGCAGGCTGAGGCCGCCGGCAAGCAGATCGTGCTTCCGGTGGATGTCCGGGTCGCCTCGGGCATGGACTTCGCCGCTCGCAAGGTCGTCGGTGAGGTCTCGGTCGTCCCGGCCGATCAGATGCCCGCCGGGCAGTCGGGTCTGGACATCGGACCCGAATCGGAGGAACTGTTCGCCAAGACCATCCGGGGCGCCAAGACCGTCTTCTGGAACGGCCCGATGGGTGTGGCCGAGATCCCGGCGCTTGCCGAGGGCACTGCCGCAGTAGCCAAGGCGCTCACCGAGGTCGATGGCCTGACCGTGGTGGGTGGCGGCGACTCGGCCGCCATCGTCCGCGACCTGGGATACGCCGATGATCAGTTCGGCTGGATCTCGACCGGTGGCGGTGCTTCGCTGGAGTATCTGGAGGGCAAGCAGCTGCCCGGCCTGGTCGTCCTTGATGGGCAGCAGGCGTCTGGAACGGAGGCCGGCCGATGACCCGCACCCCGATCATGGCAGGCAACTGGAAGATGAACCTCAACCACATTGATGCGGTGGGGCTCGTCCAGAAACTCGCCTGGACGCTGGCGGACGAAGGCTACGACCGCAGGAAGTGTGAGGCGGTGGTGGTCCCACCCTTCACCGACATCCGCAGCGTGCAGACCCTCATCGAAGGTGACAAGCTGCCGCTCAAGCACGCCGCCCAAGATGTCTCGCAGCACGATGATGGCGCCTACACGGGTGAGATCTCGGCGCCGATGCTGGCCAGACTGGATTGCAGCTACGTCGTGGTCGGCCACAGTGAGCGTCGCGAGTACCATGCCGAAACCGACGAAATCGTCAACGCCAAGGCGGTCAAGGCGCTCGAGAAGGGTCTCACTCCGATCATTTGCGTCGGTGAGGGCCTCGAGCTGCGCAAGCAGGGCCAGCAGGTCAACCACACTGTCGGGCAGGTGAAGGGCGCGTTGGCCGGCATCTCCGGCGACGACGTCGCTTCACTGGTGATTGCCTACGAACCCATCTGGGCGATCGGCACCGGCGAGGTGGCCACCCCCGAGGACGCTCAAGAGGTCTGTGGCGCCATTCGCGCGGCTGTCCGTGAGCTCTATGACGATCGGGTGGCTGATTCGGTTCGCATCCAGTACGGCGGTTCGGTCAAGGCGAGCAACGTCGTCGACATCATGGCCCAACCCGATGTGGACGGCTGCTTGGTCGGCGGCGCCAGCCTGAAGGCGGAGGAGTTCGCCAAGATCGTACTGTTCTACCAGCAGTAGGCCACTACGCGCAGTTGACGGGAAAGGACGCCTCGGTCTTGAGCCGGGGCGTCCTTCTTGCGTCCCGCTGCTGGGCACGATTCGGGACGCCGCAGCCGGTGGGATATGATCGCTCGCGTGACTTTCGTACCGCTGATGACCTGGCCGATCACGGTGCTTTCGATCCTCTTGGTCGTACTCAGCGTGATCCTCACCGGGTTCATCCTCTTGCACAAGGGCCGCGGTGGGGGGCTGTCAGACCTCTTCGGTGGAGGCATGACAACAGGAATGAGCGGCACTTCGGTGGCCGAGCGGAACCTCGACAGGCTCACGGTGGTCGTGGCGTTGTTGTGGTTGTTGTCCATCGTCGGGTTGCTGGTGCTGTACCGGGTCGGCGTCTGAGGCACGGTTCGATGGTCCGTCATTTCGTTCGAGGAGAGTAACAACAGTGGTTGGTGGCAACGCCATTAAAGGCAGCCGGGTCGGTGCCGGCCCAATGGGCGAGGCGGAACGCGGTGATGCCGCCCCGCGTACCCGGATCAGCTTCTATTGCGCAAACGGGCACGAAACGCGTCCAGCGTTCGCGATGGAGGCCGAGTTGCCGGATGTGTGGGAGTGCACGCGTTGCGGGCTGCCCGCCAATACCGATGAGCTGAACCCGCCGCCGCCCCCGAAGACCATGCCGTACAAGACGCATCTGGCTTACGTGAAGGAACGCCGCTCCGACGAGGAGGCGGTCGCGATCCTGACCGAGGCGCTTGAGCTTCTTCGGACGCGACGCGCCAACGGCGAGGTCATCTACTAGAACCGACAGCGGTAATAGGGAAGTTTCGCCGCGGCGTCAAGATCCAGGTACCAGTAGGTCGCATCGGCGCCATGCACCAACCCGGCCGGGATGGTCTGATCGTGACGCAGCGCTCGGGCTATTGGGTCGGCCTTCTGGCTACCGGATGCCAGCAACCAAACCTCGCTTGAGCGGTTGATCGTGTTCAAGGTGAGCGTCACTCGATCGGGTGGATCCGTCGGCGCATTCGTCACCCCGACCGCGCTGAGAGTGGTCTCCGACTGCAGATGCATGCTGGGATGGTCGGGGTAGATGGATGCCACATGACCGTCGCATCCGACCCCCAACAGACAGATGTCGAACGTGACGTCGCCCAATTCCTTGGCGTAGATGTACGCCGCCTCGTCCGGATCTGAGGTGCCGGTGCTGCTCGGCATGGGGTGCACCCTGGAGGACACAATCGGTAACGACCGGGCGAGCTGGGTCAAGGCTTGGGTGGAGTTGCGTCGCAGGTCTGTGGTCGGCACGTAGCGTTCGCTGCTCCACCACAACTCCAACCTCGATGGGTCGAGGGCTGTGGC
>CALMKG010000079.1 GCA_937867175.1 uncultured Propionibacterium sp.
GGCGGTCAGATACTGCGCGGCTGCCCGGCAGACAGCCTGCATGGTGACGCTGGAATCGGCTTGGCCGGGAACCACGAGCGCGTCCCGCACCCCGAACTGCTTGCGCAGCTCTACCTCGAGCTGGTGGTGCCTGGCCAGCGGGTGTTCGATGACGATGCGGACGATGCCGACCTCACGTGCCTGCTCCAGCAGCCGGCCGACCGTCCAGCGAGAGGTCGCCAGTTGCTCGGCGATCTGGGCGTGGGTGAGCCGTCCGTAGTAGTAGAGTTCGGCGGCCCGCAACATCGCCAGGTCATGGCTCGACCCAACGGCATCAGGCTCGTGATCCACCCCGGCCGTCATCGTCCCCCCTCGACTGGTTCTGCACTTATCCGCAGCTTCGGACTTGGTCGTCCGGACGCTGTGTGGCTAGTTCCAAAGCTACGCCCTCGCGCTGGAGTGTGTGCCACCCAGCGACCGAGATGCACTTTTGAGCATCGCACGCCCTGGGTGCCGCCGCCTGTCCGCCCGGGTGCATGGGATGATCCGGTCATGAATGCCCGACTCTCGAACCGTGGTGATGTCGATCCGTTCTACGCGATGGAATTGCTGAAGCTGGCCAACCACAAGCGGCAGACCGGCATGAAGGTGATCTCGCTCTGCTTGGGGCAGCCGGCCGACGGCGCGCCGACGGCGGTGCGGGAAGCGGCGATCGCAGCGCTGGGCTCAGACTCGCAGCTTGGCTACACCGACGCCAACGGCCTGCCGTCGCTGCGCGCGGCGATCGGCGCGCACTACGCGTCCGACCACGGCGTGGACGTGGAGCCGACGCGGGTGCTGGTAACCACCGGATCGTCTGCGGCGTTCACTGCGATCATCCTGGCCGCGTTCGATGCCGGGGACGCGGTGGCGATGGCGCGACCCGGCTACCCCGCGTACCGAAATGTGCTCGACGCGCTCGGCTGCCAGGTGATCGACTTGGACTGCGGGCCGCAGACCCGCTTCCAGCCCTCCGTCGAGATGCTGGACGCCCTGCCCGCCGCACCTGCGGGGCTGATCGTGGCGTCCCCGTCGAACCCGACCGGTACCATCATCGAGCCCGAACGGTTGGCGGCGATCGCCGATTGGTGCACCGAGCACGGCACGCTGCTGATCAGCGATGAGATCTACCACGGCATCTCGTTCGGCCGACCCACCGCCTCGGTACTGCAGAACTCCCCTGACCATGTGGCCGTCGGCTCGTTCAGCAAGTACTACTGCATGACAGGCTGGCGGGTCGGCTGGCTGGTGGTGCCGGACGCGCTGGCCCGTCGGGTGGAACTGCTGCTCGGCAACCTCAACCTGTCCACGCCTACGCTGTCGCAGTTGGCGGCGCTCGCCGCCTTCAGCCCGCAAGCCGCAGTCGAGTTGGACGCCCATGTCGCCAAGTACCGCGAGAACCGCGACCTGGTGCTGCGGCGGCTGCCCGAGATCGGCATCGCCGACACGTTGGTGCCCGACGGCGCGTTCTACGTCTACCCGGACGTCTCCGCCCTGACCGACGACTCGCTGGCCTGGTGCCTGCGCGCCCTCGACGAGATCGGGGTGGTGTTGACGCCCGGCATCGACTTCGCGCCCGTGCGTCCCGGGTCGGCATCACCTACCGACGGGACGCGGTTCGTCCGGATCAGCACGGCCGGGGCAGCCGAAGAGATTGCTGAGGCCTTCGACCGGCTCAAGAGTTGGGTCTGAGACCCAGCACGTCCAACAGGACCGCGCCGTGATCGTTCGCCGGTTCCCTGGCCGCGATCAGCAACGTCACCACCGGCTGGTCTGCCAGGCGCCGTTTCAGCTCGTCGGCGGCCCCGGACGCGTCCAGCTCGGCGCGGTAGCGCTCGGCGAACTCGGCGAACCGTTCGTGCTGATGCCCGAACCAGGTGCGCAGTTCGGGGCTGGGTGCCGCGTCCTTGCACCATTCATCGAGTTGGGCCTTCTGCTTGGAGACGCCACGCGGCCAGAGCCGGTCGACCAGGACGCGATACCCGTCGCCCGGTTCGGCCTCGGCGTAGATGCGCTTCAACCGGAACTCCGTCACCGTCACGCCCCCTTCAATCGGTGACCTCAACGATGCCATGAGCGCCGCGCTCGGCGTCGCTCATGATGTGCGAGACGACCGGGTAGTGCCCGGCCTCGGGGAAGGTCAACTCGACGAAACCGCCCTGGGCGGCCTGCAGCCCGAGCGCCTGCGATCCGCCGCCGGCCTGCCCGAACGCATCGACGCCCCGGCGCAGGTGGTATCCCCCCTCGAAGTAGACGGTGTCGAACTGGCCCCCGACGATGTGGAAACTGCTGGCCAGGTTGGGTCCGGCGTCCAGCACCCAGAACCGGACCCGCTCACCGACCCTGGCCTGGAACGGGAACTGGTCGTACTGGTTGGCGATGCCGTTGAAGACCACCTTGTCGGGCTGCGCGGTGGCGACCTGCGCGGCGTCCACCTCGGTCGCGTCGGCCGCGTCGGAGCCGCCCTCGCCGAGGTAGACCTCCGACTGGACGATCACGTAGCTGCGGTCGGCCTCGAGCAGACCGTCTGGTTCGATGATCACCGCACCGTGCATGCCGGCAGCGATGTGCGAACTCATCGGCATGGTCGAGCAGTGGTACATCCAGATCCCCGACCGGGTCGCGGTGAACGTGTAGACCAGCGATTCGCCGGGCGGAATGGTACGCATCGGCTCGTCAGGGGCCAGTTCCCCGGCGTGGAAGTCGATCGAGTGACCCATCGTGCCGTTGTTGACCAGGGTGATCTCGAAGGTGTCGCCGACCCGGCCGTGCAGCGTCGGGCCGACCGAGCTGCCGTTGTACGTCCAGCGTTGCTGCCAGACGCCGGGCGCCACCTCGAGTGCGACTTCCTCGACGGTGAGCGTGATGCGGTGCACGCGCTGGTCGGTCAACGGTGCCAGCACCGGGTCGACGTGGGTGCCGAGCGGGGTGTCCGGGTCGGCGGTGACCGGGACCTGGGCGGTGCCGACCGAACCTTGCTGGCCATGGCCCCCCGCTTGACCGGCCCCGTCCACCACGATGTCGAAAACCATGCCCAGCTGCCGGTGTCCGGTGATCGTGCACCAGCCCTGCACCGACGCACCGATGACCCCCAGGTCAAGTTCGGCCCGCTCGCCCGGCAGTAGCCGCGGCGTGGCGCGTCCGGCGATCGCCAGGTCGTGCACGGTGGTCGGATCGTCGTTCACCAGTTCGATGACAAGTTGGTCACCGGCGTTGATGCTGACCTGGTTCGGCACGAAGACCATGTCGCGGGCGCTGACCTGCACCCGGACCACTTCGCCGGTGGGCTGCACCTGGGACTTGCCCGGCGACCTGACGACAGGTGTGAAACCGGCGGCAGCCGGGTCGACACCGATGCCCAGTGTCACGGCGAGGCTGAGTGCGGTGAGAGCACCCACCAACTGCGCGCTCGACCAGATTTTCGGCGGCGCCACGTCGTCCGGCCGCTCGTCGGCGGAGGTCCGCCGGGCAGCCAGGCCCGCCCGGATGCCTAGCACCAGCAACGGCAGGAAGGACGCCAGCGCGGCCAGCCCGACGCCGGCCACCGTGACCCGGACCCAACTCGGCACCGGCAGCAGGACGATCGGCAGCGCCGCGTTGACCAGCACCAGCCGGAATGTGGTGCCCTTGTTGAACCACGCCAGGGCGGCACGCACCGCGGCCGGTCCGCCACCGAGCATCGTCGGGAGCAGGTAGCTCAGCGCCCCCACCAACAACTGCGCGGCGAAACCGGCCACGAAGACGGCCGCGATGGGCGAGAACTGGGCGGTGACCGCCGACCAGTCGTCCGCAACCACCAACAGGACGCCGACCCAGGCCAGCCCGACGACCGCCCACGGCAGCGCGGCGCCGACCGAGGCCGACGCGAACTCGCGCGGCGGCTTGGTGCGCAAGGGCAGCCACAGCGCGCGTCCCCACCAACCGACACCGGCCAGGTAGCCGGCCAGGCCGGCCACCGAGACCCACAGCTGCCCGACCAGCGCGCCGCCGACCAGCACGATCAGACCGGCCAGGAGCACCGGGAGCGCCTGCCGGGCCAGCCGATCGGCGCGGTCGTCGATGCGGGTGCGCAGCAACGTGGGCCAGAAGGTGACCAGGGTGCCCAGCACCGTCAGGCCGACCCAGCCCAGCAGGTTGGCCATGGTGTGGGCGAGCAGCAGCCGGCCGTGCCAGGGGTCATCGGGGACGCGGGCCAGGGTCGCGCCCAGCGAGACGCCCACGGCCAGGCTCGCGGCAGCTGCGAGGTAGTAGCGGATGGTGACGCGGAAACGTCCGGGCAGGGCACGCCGCAGCAGGCGTCCGATCGCCACGCCGTGCCAGCCGACCGCGACCACCACCACCGACGCGCCGGCCAGGGTCAACGCCCAGACACCGGTGGGGACGCCCACCAGCACCAAGGTGGCGCCGGCCAGCAGCAGGACGATGCGGCGCGACTGGTCGCGACGCCCGTGCTCGGCCGGGGGCGCCTTGAGTAGCGCCTCGCAGAAGTAGAAGCTCCAAACGACGATGGCGTGGCTGAGGGCGCCGAGCAGCACCAGGTGCACCAGCAGCCAGTTCGACGACGGCACCCAGCGGTGGGAGATCGCCACCACGACGGCGGCGACGAGCCAGAAGACCGACGGATAGTCCCGCAGCGGCCAGGTGCGGCGCCTACCTGTGCTGGTCACGATGGGTCACCACCAGCAGGACGGAGACGATCAGGAAGGCCAGCAGCGCCAGCACGGTGATCACCGAACCGGCCTGCCAGCTGGCGTTGTTGCCGCTCAGGTCGCCGACGACGCGGGCCGCCAGGCCGGCGTGCAGCATGACCAGCGGCAACCATGAGATGGGCCGGTACGGCAGCGGACGGCCGAGCACCGCGGGGAAGATGATCGGCGCGTGCGCCATGATCATCGACACGGCGAAGCCAAGAAACGTGGCGTGAATGACTATGTCGTAGGCGGGTTGGGTGCCGGGGTAACCGTTGACCAGCCAGGTCGCGCCGGCCAGTGCCAGCCAGAAGTAGCCGGCCAGCAGCGCGGCGGCGTTGTAACGCCGCAGCCCGTCGGTGCGAATGAAACGGCGCGCCACGTCGTCGCGGGCCAGCCAGACCGCGAAGCCGAGCACGACCAGGCCGAAGACGCGCATGCCGATGGCCGGCCACAGCAGGCTGGCCAGGATCGCCGCGACCAGCGCGGC
>CALMKG010000080.1 GCA_937867175.1 uncultured Propionibacterium sp.
GGTATCGGCTCCGGATCGGCGAACCGATCGGGGTGGACCGGTTCGCCGACCTCGCTGAGACCAGCGACACCACCGATGGGCTGATCCTGCGTGGGCTCACCGACCTGGTGATGACGAACATCAGCCAGCTGGCAGGCCGGCGGTATCGCGATGACTACACGGTCGGACGCTCTGGTCTGGCTCGAAATCCCGCTTCGGCGGCACGTGCTGAGCAGTCGAGGCAATCCCGGGTCGAGCGTCGGGTGGCCGAGCAGCAACGCCGGACCGCCGAGGCCGAGTTGGCCAGATTGCTGGACGAACAGGAGGCCGCGCGTCTGGATGAGGCGGCGCAGGCTGCGCGTCGACAGGCCGAGCAGGCAGCGCTGGCCGACGAGGAAGCCAGGCGACGCAGAAGGCAGTCGCCGGCGTGAGGCGTCCGGCAGTAGTTGGACGTCACGAGGGCGGCCTTGGTGGGCACGTATTCTGGTCAGCGTGTCCGACCTGATACCTACACTCAACCAGCTGCACGCGATGCCCCAAGTGCAGCAGCCGGACTATGCCGATCCCGAGCGGCTGCGTTGGGTTGTCGACCGGCTGCGCGAGTTGCCGCCGTTGGTCTTCGCCGGCGAGTGTGACGACCTGCGGGAGTCGATCGCCCGGGTGGCCGATCGAAAGGCCTTCCTGCTCCAAGGCGGCGACTGCGCCGAGACGTTCGCCGGGGTACGCGCCGACAACATCAAGGCCAAGTTGCGCGTCCTGTTGTCGATGAGCGTGGTGCTGACCTACGCCGCCCAACTGCCGGTCGTGAAGGTTGGACGCATCGCCGGCCAGTACGCCAAGCCGCGTTCCAAGGACACCGAAACCCGCGGTGAGGTCACCTTGCCGGCCTACCGCGGTGACGCGGTGAACGGTTTCGACTTCACGCCACAGGCCCGGCGTCCAGACCCCGACCGGCTGATGCGCATGTACAACGCGTCGGCCGCGACGCTCAATCTGGTGCGCGCGTTCGTGACCGGCGGTTTCGCCGACCTGCGCCAGATGCACGCCTGGAATGCCAGCTTCGTGCGTGACTCACGGATCGAGGATCGCTACCAGAACATGGTCGACGAGATCGGTCGTGCGCTGGGCTTCATGCTGGCCTGCGGAGTCCTGGACGACACGCTCAGTACCGTCGACTTCTACGCATCCCATGAGGCTTTGCTGCTCGACTACGAGTACGCCATGACCCGCATCGACTCCCGAAGCCAGCTGCCCTACGCCACTTCCGGGCACATGGTTTGGATCGGGGAGCGCACCCGCCAGCCAGACGGCGCCCAGGTCGAGCTGCTGCGGCGCGTCCAGAACCCACTGGGCGTCAAGCTCGGCGCCTCGGTGACCGGTGCCGATGCCTTGGAGATCGCCGATCGCCTTGATCCCGATCGGGTACCTGGCCGGATCACCTTCATCACCCGGATGGGCGCCGACAATGTTCGCGAGAAGCTGCCGGCGATCATCGAGGCGGTGGAGCAGTCCGGACGGAAGGTGGCTTGGGTTTGCGACCCGATGCATGGCAACACCTTCGCCACCGCGAACGGCTACAAGACCCGTTCCTATGCTGCGGTGGTTGAGGAGCTGAACGGCTTCTTCGACGTCCATGACAAGCTCGGCAGCTGGCCGGGCGGGGTGCACATTGAGCTGACCGGTGACGATGTCACCGAGTGTCTCGGCGGGGCCTTCCAACTGTCGGAAGAAGACCTCAACGCACGTTACGAGACCGCGTGCGACCCGCGGCTGAACCGCAATCAGAGCCTGGAGTTGGCGTTCATGATCGCTGAGCGACTGAACCAGAGCCGGCTGCTGCGTCGCCAGCCGCTACAGGTGCCGGACTGGGACGATTGATGGGCGAACCGCGGTTCATCGACCTGCGCTCCGACACGGTGACGCGGCCCTCGGTGGGCATGCGCTCGGCCATGGCCGCCGCCGAGGTCGGTGACGATGTCTACGGCGAGGATCCCAGCATCAACGAACTTGAGGCGCGTACCGCCGAACTGCTGGGACACGAGGCTGGGCTTTTCTGCCCGACCGGGTCGATGGCCAACCTGCTCGGGGTCTGGTCGTTGGCGCCACGGGGAGCCGAGGTGCTGTGCGACCAGCAGGCGCACATCGCGCGCGCCGAGATGGGCGCTCATGCAGCGCTGCACGGAATCACCATGCGCACCTGGGAATCGTCATCGGGGGTGTCGGGTGTCGCCAAGGTGAGCGACGTGACGAGCATGATGTCGATCAGCACCGGTCCGTTCCTGGTGGAGACCGCCGCGGTGGCGATAGAGAACACCCACAACTTCGGGGGCGGCACCATCCACCCGATCGGGATGCTGCGGGAGCTGCGGGCAGCCTGCCGGCAGGTCGGGGTGGCGATGCACCTGGACGGCGCCCGCCTCTGGAACGCCCACGTTGCCACCGGCGTCGACCTCACCGACTACGGACGGCTGTTCGACACCGTCACTGTCTGCTTCTCGAAGGGCCTGGGGGCGCCGGTCGGATCGGTCCTGGTATCGAGTCATGAGCGCATTGCTGCGGCACGGGTGCAGCGCAAGCGGCTGGGCGGTGGGATGCGGCAGGCGGGCGTCCTCGCGGCTGCCGCGGCGTACGCGCTCGACCACAACATCGCGCGGCTCGCCGACGACCATGCCAACGCCCGCAGTTTCGCCGAAGCAGTCGCCGTGGCGGCCCCGGGCGTGGTCGCCCCTGAGTTGGTCGCCACCAACATCGTGGTGCTGGACGTCGGCGATCGTGCCGCGTCGCAGGTGGTTGCGACCGCCCGCCGACAAGGGGTGGGGCTCAGCGCTGTCGGGTCGCACCTGGTTCGCGCCGTCACCCACCTGGACGCTGGCGCCCCCGCATGCCGGGACGCCGGTCGCCTGGTGGGGGAGTTGTTGGCGACCTGACGCGGTTACCGCAGTCCGGTGATCAGCTCTGCCCCTTGACGTAGTCACGTGCGGCATCCAGCAGGATGGTGGTCGACAGTGCGCCGGGGTCGGGGTGTCCCTTGGCCCGTTCACCGAGAGCCTTGGCCTTGCCGAAAGACGCGATCATCTCGACGGTGTCGTCCTTGCCCTTGTGGGCTCCGGCTGCACTGGCCTGGGCCACGGCCAGCAGGCCAGCACCGACGGCTGCCTGCGCGGCCTCGGACGCGGGGACGATGGCGTCCACCATCGTCTTGTCGCCCGGCTTCGCGTTGCCGCGTGCCTGGATCTGGGTGGCGGCTGCCGCCAGCCAGGACGCGTACCCGGCCGCGTCCAGTGTCTGCCCGGACAGTTGCTTCGCCGGTGCCCGCAGGAACAGGCCGAAGATGACGCCGGACGCCCCGCCACTGGTGGCGATGATGGCCGACCCGCCGGCCTTGAACAGATCACCGACGCTGCCAGGTTCAGCCGCTTCGACGGCCTGCTTCGCCGCCTTGAAGCCGCGCCGCATGCCGACGCCATGGTCGCCGTCCCCAATGGCCTGGTCGGCCTTGGTGAGCAAGTCGACGTTGTCGATGATCGCGTCGCACATGGCGACGAGCATTGCGCGGGTCTGGTCGATGCTGAGTTCCATCATCATCCCTGAGTGAAGGTGATGGATTCGCATGGGGCGTTGAGCAGGTGCTCGAGCTGATCGTCCAGCTTCAGCAGCGAGATGGAGAAGCCTGCCATCTCTTGGCTGCAGAAGAACGCGCCGATGTCGCAGCGGGCGACCTCGATGCCCAACTCGCCGAGCAGCTGGAAGGCCTTGCGGGCAACGATCATGAGTTCCATCTGGGTCGTCGCCCCAAGGTTGTTGAACAGCAGGGCCACCCGATCGCCGGCCTGGTAGGGAAGATCGGCCACCAGGTGGTCGATCATCTTCGTGGTGAGCACGTCGGCCGGCATCAGTTTCGCGCGTTCAACGCCGACCTCGCCGTGTGCACCGAGACCGATCTCGATCTCGTCGTCGCCGAGGGTGAAGGTCGGCTCGCCGGTCTCGGGCAGTGACCCCGCCGACACCGCCACACCCAGGGTGCGCAGGTTCTGCCGGCACTTGTTCACCGCCGCTTCGGCCTCTTCGAGGCTCTGAGCCTCGGCGCAGGCGGCGCCGGCGATCTTCACCTGGTAGAAGCCGCCGCCGATGCCGCGCCGGGTCGCCAGATCAGGTGTGGCGCAGTCGTCGGCCACCAGCGCCGTGCGCACCTCGACGCCGGTGTCGTCGGTGGCATCTTCTGCCCCCATATCGAAGTTGAGGACGTCGCCGGCGTAGTTGCCGTAGACCAGCAGCACACCCTTGCCCTGGTCGACGGCCTTGATGGCTGCGGTGACGAACTGCGGGGCAGGCGCCGCGAAGATGTTGCCGGCGACAGAGGCATCGGCCATGCCCTTGCCGACGTAGGACGTATAGACAGGCTCGTGCCCGGAGCCACCGCCGATGACCAGGCCCACCTTGCCCGGCTCGATCTCGGTGCGAACGAGCACGCGGTCGTCGGTGCGGCGCAGTTTGCCCATGGACGCCGCCACATAACCGTCAAGCACTTCGCCGACGATGTTCTCGGTCTCGTTGATGATCTTCTTGACCTTGGCCACGATGCCCCCCTCTCGGTGATCCCGGCCGCTCTACCGGGACGAACCCAATCTAGTCGACGCCTTCTCGTCGGCGGACGTGCTGGCCGGACGCACGCTCACGCCAGCTTGCTCTGGGCGGTTGGGCGCCCGCCCACCGTGATCAGCGCCGGATCAGCGCCAGTAGTTGTTCGCCTGCGCGACCGTGGCGAAGTTGATCGCGACGACCTGCGAGGCGGCGGTCAAGGCGCCAGCGTTCTCCGCATAGTCGGGGCGCAGGGGTTGCGCGGCCCGCACGTCCTCGTGTCGACCAGTCAACTCGCACGTTGCTGCGCATCGTGGTGACCAGGTCGCGCGCGATGGCGGCCAGCTCGCCAGCACCTCGGCGGCGGTCAGTTGCTGGTTGGTGTATCGGTTCATCAGTTCAGTGAGACGTTCGCTGAACACCTTCTGCCGCACCACGTTGGTTCCGGTGACTCGCGCAGCCTCAACCTGCAGCAGGTTGCGCAGCGCCTCGATCGCCAGTTGCGGGTTGGGTCGCTGGGTGATGCGTTGGAGGGCCGCCTCGTTCAGCCTGCCGAGGTCGGGTTTGGCACGCCGGGGTCGGTGATGGGCCGGCCCTGTTCGTCGACGGCAAGCCGTTCACGTAGCAGATGATGTCGAATCGCCGCTTGTGGTCGCCCTGTTCGAGGCGCACCTGTTGAGCGGCGAGGTTGTCGTTCTCGGCGGGTGCGCCGAGCAGCCGGATGGTGGGGGTGACCTCCTAGCCGTCGGCGCCGATGTAGGTGAGGCCCGGCCGGCTCGCGAGGATCATGGCTGGTCCTGGGTGTGGCGGGCTCGCCGTTCCAGGGCGGGCAGGGAGCCGAGATCGTCCAGCTCGGCCGCATCTGCCTCGGCGGCCTCACGGACGCGGCGGGCGGCGTCGAACTGTTCGTAACGGCTGTGGACGATGCGTTTGGCGTTGTCGTGGGAGACCCGACCGGCGCCGGTCAGGATGGGGAACTCATTGAAGCCGATGAAGCGTTCGGTTTGGCTCACCCAATCGGCCATGTAGGTGCGTTCATGCCGCGCAGCGCGCAGTTCGGCGAACTCCAGGAAGCCGGAGACCAGCCGGTTCAGCTGCTCCAATTCGGTTTCGGTGAGGAAGTTCTTGGAGATCTGCGTGTCGGCCTGGCGGATGCGATCGCCCGCCCAACTGGTCAAACCCATGGTCGGGTGAGTTGCATCGGACCGGTTGGTCAGCAGTTCCGCAGCAGTCTGCCCGGTGACGGCGAACAGCATCTTGTTCTGGATG
>CALMKG010000081.1 GCA_937867175.1 uncultured Propionibacterium sp.
CGCGAGCAGGCGGGGTTGGTGGCGGCCGCGGGTGAGCTGGGGGTCGACCAGCCGACCGCCGTCGGTCTGCACCGCACCTACCTCGCGGCGCTTGCCCGAGCGGCGCTCGCCGACGGCGTGGTGACGGCTGGCGAGCGGGACGACCTCGACGCCGTCGCCCGTCTCCTCGACCTGGACCCCTGCGAGGTGGACGCTGCGCTGGAGGGATCGAAGGGTGGGTGTGGAAGAACCGAAGGCGCGGGGTTCCGGCTGGATCCCGGGGACATGGTGGTCTTCACAGGGGAGATGTCGGTGCCGCGACCGGTGTGGGAGACGCGGGCGGAGGCGGCTGGGTTGGTGCCGCGCTCGGCGGTGACGAAGAAGGTGAAGCTCGTGGTGGCCGCAGACCCGGACTCGTTGTCCGTTAAGGCGCGCAAGGCCGCGGACTACGGCATCCCGATCGTCACCGAGGAGGCGTTCGCGGCGATGCTGGAGAGGCTGGGACACTTCTGAGCGAGGTGGGTCGGCGGACCAGCTGGAGGCCGCTGTTGTCACGCGGTGAGGGCGAACCCTGCGCCGGAGGCGGATGTCCGGTGAACAGAAGTGCGATGAACAGTGGCGCGTGCTCCGGTTCATGAGGGTATTGACGGGCACAATGGGCGAAGGAGGAGCGGGAGGTGATCGAGGTGGACACAAGGTTCACCGTGCCGATCTACACGGCCGGGGAAGTCGCTCGTCACTTGGCGATGTCGACGAGCACACTGCGAAGCTGGGTCCGGAAGGACGGGCTGGTCCTGAGTGTGCCCACTCGCACCAATCGGGACCCTCGGATTCCGTTCATCGGACTCGCTCAGGCCGAGATGTACCGGCAGCTTCGTACTGCCGGACTTTCGATGCAAGCGATCACGGTGGGGATGCGTCGCGCACATGAGGCACTCGGCGAGAACATGCTCAAGCGCGGCGTTCTCGCGCACGATGCGAAAGACCTGCTGGTCAACCTCGGTGATGACGTGGACGCGGAGTGGACCCGCGCTCGTGACATGCAGGGCGGCCTCAAAGGTGTCATCGAACGGAGCCTCACCGTTCTGGAATGGGAGAGCGACTTTCCACTCGCCATCCAACTGGCGGCCTACGAGGGCGCGAAGGTCATCGCCGACCCTCGATTCTCATCTGGTCACCCGATCGATGCTGCCACCGGCGTTCGCGTCGACGACTTGGTCAACATGTTCCGCGCGGGAGACGACATCGCGATGATCTCGAAGGAGTACGGCGTTGAATCGGCACTCATCGAGACCGCCATTCGAGTCCAATTCCGCACCGCCGCCTGAGGTCTTCACCGACAGGTCCGTGGGACTGGACGCCGTCCCAAGCGTGTTCAGAGATGCAGGCTATGTGGTCCACACGATCCAAGAAGTCTTCGGAAACGGTCCGGTCCCCGACGTCGAATGGATCCAGTACGCAGGGGAGCGGGACATGCTTGCCATCTGCAAGGACGACCGGATCAGGTACAACTACCTGGAATGGGATGCGATCCACCGGACCGGACTGCGTGTCCTCTGCCTCGGCGACAAGCGGATAGGAATCGCGGAGATGACCTCGCGCTTCCGCGCAGCGCTCGTTCACCTTCCTGGGCTGGTCAGAGCTCCAGGCCCGTGGGTCTTCGGAGTCCACGCCCATGGGAGGGTCCAACGGATGACGTTGAACCAAATGCCGCGCAGACAGCCGGAGTGAAGCATCATGGTCGACTCCACCTCCATGCACGCCGAAGAGTCAGGGCACCTGTCGGAGTTGGGTGCAGGCGGTTCCTGAGGAGGAGCGTTGAACGAGTCTGACAGTGCCGTGGTTGTGACCCGGTGGCGGCGATATGGCAAGGACCGGCTGTACGTCACGGCGGCCGACGGGTCGGCGGTCGGATGGCATGACCTGGTCGACGACGTCGCCCACCCGGAGCGGCCGGAGTTGGCGGACCAGCTCGCGGCCGCCGTCGTCGGCTGGCGAGGGTCAGACGCACCGCCGGAGACGGAGACGGTGACGGTGACGGCTCCGGTGGAGGCTGAGCCGCCGCCCGAGCCCGAACAGACGCCCGAACCCGAGCCGGAGGCGGAGCGGGCCTGGCAGGACCTCGCGGAGCTGGCCCCGGGGGCGCAAGCCCGGAAGCAGGCCGTCGAGTTGCGGGAGGCGGCGCCGGTGAGGACGTTCGTCGCGCGGGTGTTCGGGATGCACACCGAGGAGCGGGCGTGGCGTGTCGGCGCGGTGGGGGAGGAGAAGGTGGCGGACAGGCTGGCGAAGCTGGTCGCCAAGGACCCGCGGTGGCGGGTGCTGCACGCGATCCCGGTGGGGGAGCGGGGGTCGGACATCGACCACCTCGCCATCGGACCCGGCGGGGTGTTCACCATCAACGCCAAGTACCACGCGGGGGCGAAGATCTGGGTGGGCGGGGACACGTTCCTGGTGAACGGTGCGCGCGTGCCGTACGTCCGCAACTCGCGCCATGAGGCGCGGCGGGCGGGCCGCCTGCTGTCGGCAGCGACGGGACTCGAGACCAGCGTCACCGGCGTGGTGGTGCCGGTGCGAGCGGACGACGTCGTCGTGAAGGCACAGCCCGACGGCGTGCGCGTGGTGCCGCGCTTCCAGCTCGTCCGCTGGCTACGCCGTCAGCCAGAGGTCCTTGACGACGTCACCATTGCCGCGATCTACGAGGCGGCGCGACGTTCGACGACGTGGGGCACGTGACCACCTCGGGTTGACGCTTCTGACGCTCTTGTCCCCGGCGCGTGTCAACGACCACTGGAGGCTGAGATTGTTCAGTTGATTTGAGCAGCCGTAAGTGCGAACAAACTCGCAGCCGTGAGCTACGGTTTGTTCAGTTCATTTCGCTGGTTGTCAGGGTGAACAAACTGAGGGGTGAGGATGGCGAGAGGACGCCCGGCTCGGGCCACCGTGTACGCACGCCTCGAGCTTCAGATGGCTGAGCTGCGCACCCGCCTCGGGGGGCTGCCGTCGCCCAAGGAGGCCGAGTACGTCTGGGCTGACATCTGGCACCTCGAGGCACATCACTCGACCGCGCTGGAGGGGAACACCCTCGTTCTCCGCGAAGTGGAGGCCCTTCTCGAGAAGGGCCGTGCCGTCGGCGCGAAGCCTCTGAGGGAGTACATGGAGGTGAAGGGTTACGGCGATGCCGCCGCATGGGTGTACAGGGAGGCCGTTGAGAAGTCCGAGCGGGAGAGCGGGCAGCTCATCACTGTGCAGGAGGTGCGGCACATCCACCACCTCGCCATGTCGCCGGTGTGGCAGGTGTCCCCGCATCCCGATGCCTCCGATCAGGAAGCCCCGGGAAGCTTCCGACGCCATGAGATCCGTCCCTTCGAGGGCGGGATGACTCCACCGAGTTGGCCTCTCGTGCCCGCCGCACTGGATGAATGGGTGGCCCTCGTGGCGAGAATCCCCTCGCGGATGGAGTCCGGTGACCTGCTGCCGGAACTGGCCGCGGAGGTTCACAACCAGTTCGAGTGCGTTCACCCGTTCATCGACGGCAATGGTCGCGCTGGGCGGTTGGCTCTCAATCTCGTCCTGGGCCGTCTCGGGTATCCTCCCGTCATCGTCCTCAAGCGGCAACGCGAGGGGTACCTTCGCGCGATGGAGCGAGCTGATACCGGCGACTACGGTCCCCTTGGAGAGATTCTCGCGCGCGCGATGATCGACAACCTCAACCGCTTCATCCTGCCCAGTGTCGCGGGGCCGGCGCGTCTCGTTCCTCTGGCCGCCCTGGTGGACCAGGAGATGAGCCTTCCTGCGCTTCGAGCGGCGGCAAAGCGTGGGCGGCTCGACGCGCAGCAACGGAGCGACGGTCAGTGGCTGAGCACGAAGAAGGCAGTCGAGGCTTACAAGGAGTCACGGCATCACGGAAAGCGACGCGACTGAAGGAGGAAGCTGCGGCGCCGGCAGGGACGAGGGCCCTGCCGTCCCGAGCCCACAACGTGCGGGAGGATTGGGTCATGGCGACGTCGCTGCTGGTGATCTCGGACCGTGAACCGTTGGCGTGGATGTTGCGGACGTCGTCGTTCGCGATACCGGTGGGCCGGGCGAGTTCCGCGCCGCGGGTGGGGGACAGCCTGCTCCTCTACACGACCCGCGGCTGCTACCGGAACCCCACGCGCGACCGCGGCCTCGTCATGGGTGCCGCACGGGTGGTGTCGGAGGCGACGGCGCTGGCCGAGCCCGTCCGGTTCGGGGACCGCGAGTTCGGGATCGGGCTCGGATTGGAGATCGACGGCGTCTGTCCGGTTCACACCGGCGTCGAGTTGGGTGGGTTGCAGGGGCGGCTTGAACTGCTCCCGACTGCTGGCCCGTGGTCCTACCGGATGCGGCGAACCCTCGTGAGGGTGTCAGAGCGGGATGAGAAGGTGATTCGAGAGCTGCTCGAGCCGATGCTTCACCCCGTGGGGGACGTGTTGGCGGGATACGAGCAAGCAGCACGGGTGACGAGGGAGACGACGTGACAGAGGGTATGGGGCAGGACCTGGCGGCCGGCCGGAAGCAGCGACGCGTTGCACGGCTTCGGCAGGTGCTCGTTGAACTCGACCGTGAACCAGCGGGCCTGAAATGGCCGGAGCTGTGGGCACGCGTGACAGCAGTCATTCCCGAGGTTCCGGACGACCTGGAGAAGAACGACTCGGGCACGAAGCGCGGGGAGACAGACGTCCGCTTCTACCTGACGAACCTCGACAAGTCGGGGTGGATCATCACCGGAGCGGGACCGATGCGCATCACTGCGGCAGGCCGTGAGGCACTACGCCGGTACCAGGACCCGTTTGCCCTGGACGTTGCGGCAGCCGCGGGGTACAAGCATTGGGACGAGCTTCGAGAGCCTCCGGCGCCGGCCCCGAACCCAGACCTCTCCAGTGGAATACTCCCGACGGCCGCGACCGAGCTCGTGGTGCTGAACGCAGCCCGGCTCACACTCGACCGCGGGATGCGTCAGGGCGACTCTGCGTTCGCTCCTGGCCGCCCGGTGTGGAATGAGGCCAACGTGGCTGCACTCCGCGCGGCCTTCGTCGACCATATCGACAGGGGCAAGGACTCGTTCGTGACCAAGCTGGCACGGCAACTGGGGGATTCACCTGACGACGTGATTCTCCTGGGCGCCGAGATGCTCTCCCTGCTTCTCCTGCCGCTCTCTGACTGGGGGAAGGACACGAAGCGGAAGCGGATCAAGGAAGTCCTCCAGCTGATGGATGAGCCCGTCCACATGGCGCCCGAAATCTCCGCGGCAATGGACTACGGTGTCTTCAACGGCAGCCTCGGGTTCACCACCCTCCTCTGGAGGGCGCTGTCGACCGTGATCGAGGTGGCCACCGCCTGGTGGAAGCTCGATGACGCTGGCAGAGACGCAGCATGGAATGACCCGTGGGAGTGGCGGCGCCTGATCGAATCGGCGAGCGGGGACACCACGGCATCCGCGCGCTCCGAGCTGCTCTACCTGTGCCACCCCGCAGCCTTCCCTCCCATCGTGAGCGTCGACCACAAGCGCGCGATCAGGGACGCGTTCCGTGATGAGTTGGCGTCGAGCCCGGGAGACCTCGATCGCGACCTGCTCTCGCTCATCACCTCCCTCCAGCAGAAGTCCGAAGGCCCTGTGGACTTCTACGAGGAACCCTTCCGCAGCCGCTGGAAGCCTGAGGCCCCGGTGGAGGTGGCCCGCCGGGCGTGGCTCGTCCGAGGGTCTTCCGTTCGAGGCGTTGACATGATCCCAACGTGGTTGGAGGAGGGCTTCGTCTCGCTTCCCGCCAGTCAACTCGCCCCGCTGGAGCTCCCAGCCGAGCCGGCAGAGATCCGCGCCGCTGTGGACGAGGGCTACGCGCAGGTCTCCTACCTGAAACGCGAGGAGAAGGTCCGTGAGGTCCGCTCCTTCCTCCTCACCATGAAGCCGGACGATCTCGTGATGACAACGTCCAACGGCATCATCCACGTCGGCACCATCACCGCCGAGCCCGAGCAGATCGCGAGCGACGGCGGCCGGTCCAACCTCCGCCGCGACGTCGAGTGGGCGGACGTCGCCATCCCGTTTGAGGAACTGCCCGCCGAACTGTCCGCGCTCCTCAAGTCCGGGGGTGACGTGACGGACCTGACCGACGTCGTCGACCTCGTGGCAGCGCTCTGGCCGCCCGACGACACGGACGAGGGCAAGGACGGGGATGGCGGCACAACCCAGCCTCCGGCCGGTGGGACCAAGCCGGTAGAACTCCGACACCTGACCGCCGAGGAGGCGGACGCGCTGCTCGTGGGAGCCGGATGGCTGGACGAGCTGGTGGACCTCCTCAACCTGCGCCGGCAGGTGATCCTGTACGGCCCGCCCGGGACGGGCAAGACCTACCTCGCGCTGAAGACGGCCGAGGCGATCGCGCAGCCGGAGAGGGTGCGGATGGTGCAGTTCCACCCGGCCTACTCCTATGAGGACTTCTTCGAGGGGTACCGGCCGCGGCGGGGTGAGGGCGGCGTCGTCGGGTTCGAGTTGAAGGCGGGTCCGTTCCGGCGGATCGTCGAAGATGCCCGCGAGCACCCGGACCAGCCCTACGTGCTGATCATCGACGAGATCAACCGTGCCAACCTGGCCAAGGTGTTCGGTGAGCTGTACTTCCTCCTGGAGTATCGGGACAACGCGATCGAACTGCTGAACAGCGAGGAGGACTCCAAGCCGTTCTCCCTGCCGAAGAACGTCTACATCATCGGCACGATGAACACCGCAGACCGGTCGATCGCGTTGGTGGATGCGGCCATGCGACGTCGGTTTGCCTTCCTCTCGCTGCATCCGGACGACGCGCACGTCCACGGGATGCTGCGCCTTTGGCTGCAGCGGCGAGAACTCGACACCGTGCCCGCCGACCTGCTCGACGAGCTCAACGCTCGGATCCCCGACGCCGACTTCAAGATCGGTCCGGCGTACCTGATGAAGCC
>CALMKG010000082.1 GCA_937867175.1 uncultured Propionibacterium sp.
GGAACCACAACTCGTGGATTCTGTGCGACGTAGCGCCCGTTGGACTACCAATCTCCGGGTCGCATCGCGGGGTGTGAGACGAAAGGCGTTGTCAGAGGCTTTGGGGTGCCGACGGGCGATCTCCTTGGTAGTCCACATGGCGCTACGCATCGCCCGTGAACCCTCGACAATGCCCGTGTGGGAACGCAAGCCGTTCGTACGGGTCCTGTACCCACCGGGACACCTCCTGTGGGATAATGGGCGCGGTTCCCCAGACGACGAAGGAGTCCTCGTGCCCTTGTTCCCCGCGCTCACCGATCCCAACTCGATCCCCACCGGGGACATGCCGGGGGACAAGGTGCACATCACCGATTGGCATCTGGCGGCTGCGGCCACGCTGTACCCCGCCCTGCGCGAGCAGCTCGACCCCGTCCTGGCCGCGGGACGCGCCGTGGTGGCCGTCTACGGCGGCTCGGGCGTGGGCAAATCCGAGCTGGGATCGCTGCTCGGCCACGCGCTCAACGCGGACGGCATCGGCGCCTACATCCTGTCGGGCGACAACTACCCGCGCCGGATCCCCTCCGTCAACGACGCCGAACGCCTGCGCGTCTTCCGCCACGCGGGCGTCCGCGGGCTGGTGGACGCCGGGGCCTACGACGCGTCCGTCCGGGACGCCCTCTCCTCCCTCCAGGCTGCGGGGACGGACGCCGACCCGGCGGCCGCAGCCGAGCACCCTTGGCTCCCGACCTACCTCGGCGCGGGCTCCAGGGCGCTCGCCGCGTACCTCGGGACACCGAACGAGATCGACTTCGACGAGGTGAATGCGATCATCGCCGCCTTCAAGGGCGGCGCCGACACCCTGACCCTCAAGCGCATGGGGCGCACCGAGGCCGACCAGTGGTATGACCAGGTCGACGTCTCGGGCACCCGCGTGCTCGTCATCGAGTGGACCCACGGCAACAGCGACTTCGTCGAGGGCGTGGACGTGCCCATCCTGCTCAACAGCACCCCGGCGCAGACGCTGGCGCACCGCCGCGCTCGCGCCCGTGACGGGGCGGTCGACAGTCCCTTCACGACCCTCGTCTTGGGATTGGAGCAGGCCAAGCTGGACGCGCAGGCACCCAAGGCGTCCCTGATCCTGTCGAAAGAGGGCGAACTGCTCACCTACGACGCCTACCTGCAGGCGATGGGGCGCCACCTCCCCCGCGATGGCGTCATGCTGAACGCCTACCCCGACAGCCTCGACGGCACCCTGGCAGGCCTGGCGGCGTTCGTGCAGCGTCCCGAGGTCGCCGGCGCGTTCAGGTCGCTGTACCTGCTCCCCAGCGTGTTCAACAGCGACCTCGACCGCGGCTTCAGCGTGATCGACTACGGGCTGAACGACCTTCTGGCGAAGCCCGCCGACCTCGAGGCGCTGGCCGCTGCGGGGCTCGACCTGAAGTTCGACTTCATCCTCAACCACGCCTCGGTGCTGTCGCCCCAGTTCCAAGACATCCTGGCCCGCGGCGAGAGGTCGTCCTACAACGACTTCTTCATCGACTGGAACGCCTTCTGGGCCGGTCACGGCGAGATGACGCCGGAGGGCTACATCCAGCCACGCGCGGACCTGATCGAGCACATGTTCTTCCGCAAGCCGGGCCTGCCGCTGTTGATGGTGCGTCTGCCCGACGGGTCGGAGAAGCCGTTCTGGAACACCTTCTACCAGGAGGTCCGCTACCCCCGCGTGGACGCCCAGGACCTGATGGCGGCCGGCCTGCAGTACGCCTCGGCGGACGAGTTGGCCACCCGGGTCAACGCCACCATCGCGGACGGCGGACGACCCGGGGATGCGGACTTCACCGGCTTCGAGGCGTGGCGGGACGCCGTGGTCGACCTAGTGGAGTCGCGGCGCACCTACCTGGGCCAGATGGACCTCAACATCAAATCGCACCTGGTGTGGAAGTTCTACGCCGACACCCTGGCCAGGCTCGCGGGCTACGGCGCCGAGATCGTCCGGCTGGACGCTTTCGCCTACGCCCCCAAGGAGCCCGGCGAGAAGAACTTCCTCAACGACCCCGGTACGTGGGATCTGCTCGACCAGGTGAAGGCGTTGGCCGACCGGCACGGGTTGAAGCTGCTGCCCGAGATCCACGCCCGCTACGAGGAGGGCATCCACGAGACGATTGCGGCCAAGGGGTTCCTCACCTACGACTTCTTCCTGCCCGGGTTGCTGATCCACGCGTTCGAGACGCACTCCGCCGAGCGCCTGCTCGCGTGGATCGGCGACATCCAGGCCAAGGGCATCAAGACGGTGTCGATGCTGGGCTGCCACGACGGCATCCCGCTGCTCGACCTCAAGGGCCTGCTCAGCGACGACGAGATCGAGTCGGTGATCGCCACGGTGCGCGGACGCGGCGGCTACGTGAAGGATCTCCACGGCCAGAAGGCGACCTACTATCAGGTCAACGCCACGTACTACAGCGCTCTGGGCTGCGACGACGCATCGATGCTGCTGGCCCGGGCGATCCACCTGTTCATGCCGGGCAAGCCGCAGGTGTGGTACCTCGACCTCTTCGCCGGCGAGAACAACCTGGCCGCCGTCGAGCGTGCGGGGTCGGGCGGGCACAAGGAGATCAACCGCACCAACCTGTCGGCCGACGACCTCGAGGCCGGCCTCGCGAGGCCCGTTGTGCAGCGCCAGATCGACCTGCTGCGGTTCCGCAACACCCACCCGGCGTTCGGGTGGGATGCCGAGCTGACGGCGTCCGGAGAAGGCTCGGTGTTGACCTTGGAGTGGTCGCGCGAGGGCCACACCGCACGGTTGGAGGCCGACCTCGCGACCCGGGCGTTCCGCATCACCGCGGACGGCACGGACCTCGACAGCCAAGGCTGACCCTGCGTTCGGCGCCCCCGGCCGGCGGGCAGGGTGCGCCGTCGCAGCGCTCAGAGGTCCTCGGGCACCTCGATCTCGGTCACGTCACCCCACGCCGCCGGGGGACGCACCACCAGGACCTCGCACGGGGCTTCACGCACGACGGCGGACGCGACCGTGCCGAGCAGGCGTCCGGCGAGACTGGTGTCTCGGATCGCCCCGATCACGATGAGGTCCGCCTCGTGCTGCTGCGCGGCTCGCAGGAGGGCGGAGGCAGCCTCGCCCTCCACCAGCAGCGACGCCTTGACCTGCGCGCCCAGGCCGGACGCCGTGGATGTCGCGGTCGCCAACGCGTCGCTGGCCGCTTCGCGTCCCAACACAACGGAGGTCCGGGTGTCACCGAGGGTGGCCGTCGCCTTCGCACCCTCGCGCATCGTCATGCCCGAATAGGCGCAGACGATGACGAGGTCGGCCTCCTCGGCAGCGGCCAAGAACGAGGCCCTCGCGACGGTCGGGTCGGACAAGGCAGAGCCATCGGTGCCGACGACGATGCATCCGTACGGAGTCATGCTTGCCATCTCAGGCTCCCTTCGTGGTGACGGTCTCGTCGCCAGAGCCGACCGGCTCGATGTCGCGCACGATCGGGGGCTCCTTGACCCAGAGCATGACCAAGCCGGCGATGCCCAGCAGGATGCCGGCGGCCATGATCGCGTTGTTGGGGTTGTCCCCCAGCAGGTTCTTGTAGATCGCGCCGAACGTGAGCGTCTGGATGAGCATCGGGATGACGATCATCATGTTGACGATGCCCATGTAGACGCCGTAGCGGGTCGAGGGAACCATGCGCACGATCATGATGTAGGGCACGCCCATGATGGACGCCCACGCGATGCCCAGGCCCACGATCGCGACGACCTTGAGCGGCAGGGTCGGCATTTGCGGGAACAAGAGCAGACCCACCGTGGCGCACCACAGGGCGATGGCGTGCACCCACTTCGCGCCCAGGCGGCGGGCCAGGGCAACCAGCCCGAACGCGACACAGAAGGTCACGATGTTGTAGGCACCGTTGATGACGCCTGTGTTCGCGACGGCGAGCTGATAGCCCTCGGAGCGGGCGTCCGTCGTGCCGTACAGCGACTGGGACACCGACAGCGACACGTATTGCCAATAGATGTTCATGGCGTACCACTGGAAGAGGTACACCAACGCCAGCTTCCGCATCTCGATCGGCATGTCGATGATGGCGTCCTTGATCTCGGCGATGAAGTGGCCGGGGCCACCCTTGCTGGCGCGGAGCTCGGCGAGTTCTTTCTCCGTCGGCTCGAGCTCGGGCGTTGACAGCACCGCGATCAGCACCGTGGCGATCGAGCAGACCGAGCCGAGGAGGAACGCCGGGTAGACCCACAGCGGGATGCCGACGGACTGACCCAGGCCGAAGACGCCCTGGAAGAACATCAGGCTCAAGTTGGCCAGCGTGATCCCCAGGCCGGTGAAGAACGACTGGGCGAGGAAGCCCTTGCCGAGTTGGGCCGGGGGGAGCCGGTCGGCGATGAACGCGCGGTAGGGCTCCATCGCGGTGTTGTTGGAGGCGTCCAGGAGCCACAGCAGGAGAACCGCCATCCAGACCGCCCACACGAACGGGAACAGCGCCAGGCAGATCGCGCAGCCGATGGCACCGATGAGGAAGAAGGGGCGTCGGCGCCCGCGGAAGAAGCCCTTCTCCACCCATGTTCGGTCTGAGAGGGCCCCGATGATGGGTTGGATGAGCAGGCCCGTGACCGGACCGGCCAGGTTGAGCAGCGGCAATTGGTCGTGTGACGCGCCCAGGAACGTGTAGATCGGATTGATGGCCGTCTGCTGCATGCCGAAGCTGTACTGGATGCCGAAGAACCCGAGGTTCATCAGGAGGATCTGCGGCATGGTCATGATGGGCTTCGTGCGGACGACCGCCGACGTCGTGGGGGCTCCTGCGGTATTCATGCCTGTCCTCCATCCAGATAGGTGCCCAAGCGGGCCAATTCCTTCTCCCAGCCGGCGGCGTGATACTGCGCCACGGCCGGGTCGTACGGCCCCTGGACGATGCGCACGAGCGTGCTGTCGCCGCCCATGGCGGTGAACTCGACGCGCAGTTCGAGGGACTCGTTCGGGTCGATGCCGGAGTCGCCCGTGATGCGCTGACGCGCGACGAACACGTCCGGGTCGAAGTACTCGGTGAAGACGGCGTCCGTGGTCACGCGGACGCTCGGGTCGTCGTCGCGCACCTTCACGTGATGGTGCTTGCCGCCGGTCCGCAGGTCCGACGTGACGCTCTCCCGCTCGACGTGCCACCCAGGGCTGCCCCGCCACTGGGACATCTCCTCGGGTGCGGTCCAGGCGCGAAACACGCGGGGCCGCGGGTGGGCGAACTCCTGCTCGACCACGACGATGACATTTGCTGACATGCGTCCTCCAAGTGGGGGTTGACTCGGCGCTCGGGGGCCACCCGAGGCGGTTGCGCAACCCGCGTTGGCTGCCAGCACCGGGGGATCTCGTTACGCATCATGGTACCCCATCCGGAGCCTGTGCAACGGTCAGGAACGACCATTCTCACCAGGGCGTCGAGAGTCGCTCATCATCGGCAGCGTCCTCGTGGTCGCCTCCCTCGTCCTCATTCGGGACGCCGTCGGGCTGGGCCGCGATCTGCGCCGTGAGCCGCTGGACTTCGCGTTCGAGCCCGCCCCCAGCCGCGGGCTCCTCTCCCCCGGCACCGTGTTCGGCTTGGCTGGCGGCGTCGGGACGCGCCCCGCAAACGCTCCTCGAAAGTGAATCTGCGCCCCCTCCAGCAGGGGCGAATCACGTTTAGAGGTGCATCTGGCTCGCCTCGGCCACGGCGTCCAGCCGCATCTGGTCGTACTGGCCGTTCACGATCGTCACAACCCGACTTGGCTCATTTAGTGTCGCCCGCGCGCTTGGTGGATCGCGTCGAGCCAGGCTTGGGCGTCGTCGGGTAGGGCGTTCTCGGCGGTGACGATGGTGTCGCCGGCTTGGATGTCGATGGTGCGGTGGCGACGCAGCGTCTTGACGAGGGCCTTGATGCTGACGCCGGTGGTGCTCTCGAGCCAGCGGGCGACGGCGAGGGCGGCGAACACGATGGTGAGGTGGGCGTCGATCGAGTCCTTCAGGTGGTGGTAGACCGGCCGGGCCTTCAGGTCCGACTTGGACATCCGGAAGGACTTCTCGACCTGCCACAGCTGGTGGTAGGCCCCGATCACGTACTCCGGGGTCGGGGTGGCCAGGTTCGTGATGTAGCCCTTCCAGCCCGCCAGGGTGCGGGCCTTGGCCTCCAGTTCCCGGTTCACCGACTTCTGCGCACCGGTGAGGGTGATGAACCGGTTCCGCTTCACCGGCGCCTTCCCCGCGACCGCGCGTTCGGCCTTGCCGACCTGCTCACCGATGCCGCGCAGCGTGCGCCGGGCCCGATCAGCCCGGTACTGGTAGTAGATCGTCTCCTTCACCTGCTGGCCGGCCGGACCCCGTGCCCACGGCTGGGTCAGGATCAGCCCGTCAGGCGGCTGCTCACCGGGGTGGGTGTCCATCCAGTGGCGCACGACGTAGGGGACGTCGGGGATCTTCTGCCCCACGATGAACCGCAGCCCCGCCCCGGACAGGGCGCGCAGGTTCCCATCCGACAACATGCCCGCGTCGGCGACCACGGTCACCTCGGGGAGCTGATGGGCGGCCTGGAAGGCCTGGATCGACGGGATGATCGTGGTGGTCTCGGCGCGATTGCCCTC
>CALMKG010000083.1 GCA_937867175.1 uncultured Propionibacterium sp.
CGGGCTGATCACTTCAAGACAACTCGCAATACGTGATCAGGAAGACCGATGTCCTCGAAGAACCCGCACGCCAAGCAGCCTGCATCGCTGCGCAAGCGCCCCGCCGCCGCAGCCATGGCCCTCGGGCTGTCGACCGCCGTCCTGGTGCCGATGGTCGCCGTCGCTCAGGAGCAGAAGCCCGCCGCAGAGTCCACCCTGCAGACGGTCAACGTCATCGACACTGCACTCGAAGCCAACCCGAACGCCGAACCCGGCGTGCCCTACAAGGCGAAATACTCGGGTGACGAGCGCCACAAGCGAGCGCTGGCCGAGACCGCGCAGAACATCCAGGTGCTCACGAAGGCGCAGATCGAGGACTCCGGCTACACCGACCTGCGCGAGATCCTCGACGCGCAGCCCGGGATCACGCTGGGCACCGGCGAGAACGGCAACGCCTTCGGCGATCGTTACGTCATCCGCGGCCAGGAAGCCCGCAGCGACGTCTTCGTCGACGGCCTGCGCGACCCCGGCATGACCATCCGCGAGAGCTTCGCCACCGAACAGGTCGAGATCTCCAAGGGCCCGAACTCCAGCTTCGCCGGTCGCGGCACCTCCGGCGGCGCGGTCAACTCGGTGACCAAGCAGGCCACCACCGCCTACGACTACACCCGCCTGTCCACCGGCTTCGGCACCGACAAGCACACCCGCCTGACGGTCGACACGAACCAGGTCCTCAATGAAGACCTCGCCGTGCGTGCCAACCTGCTCTATGGCTACGAGGAAGTCCCCGACCGCGGCCCGACCGACCGCGAGCGCAAGGGCCTCGCGCTCTCGACCTTCTGGGCGCCGACCGACAAGCTCGACCTCACGCTCGACTACTACGGATTGCGCGCAGAAGACAACCCGGACATGGGTGGCTTCCTTGTCGGAACCGTACCCAACCGCAAGCCGGCAAAGAACGTCCCTGTTTACGCTCAGAAGCAGGACTTCCTGAGCTCGGACGTCGACACCTTCACCGCCCGTCTGCGCTACCAGTTCGACCAGGACACCCGCATCACGAACCTCACCCGATTCGGCATGGCCGACAACGGCTACGTCGTCACCGGCGCACGCGCCGCAACCTTTGGTCGCAACGACCCGAGAGCCGGCGCGTCGACGATCACCCTGAGCACGCACCAAGGCTGGCAAGAGGTCGATTATTTCGTCAACCAGACGAACCTGCACCTGGACCGCGAGCTTGGCGGTCTGAAGCACGAGTTCATCTTCGGCCTCGAATACTCGGACCACAAGGTCCTCAACGGCGTCTACAACCTGACCAGCTCCGGCCAGAACTGCCGCACCGGCAACTCGACCAGCAACAACGCCTGGTGCGTGACCAACCCGGACGGGAGCGCGATCAACGGCATCAACACGGTGATGAACCGCGGCGTCAACCGCGGCTCGTGGGACCAGGACTGGAATGTCAAGACCGTCTCGCTCTCGGTGATGGATACGGTCGACCTGACCGAGAAATGGACCGCCTTCGCCGGTCTGCGCTGGGATCGATTCGACTACAACCTGACCCTTCAGAACACCAGCACCCTGGTGCGCACTGCGTACGACACGTCCGACTCCCTTTGGAACGGGCATGTCGGCCTGACCTACAAGTTCCGTCCCGACGCCAACGTCTACGCCAGCTACTCAACGGCGAGCGACATCAATGGTGGCGAGTCGGACGTCGGCACCAACGCCGGCTATGGCGGTTTCATTCCGGGCTCGGCGAAGCCCGAGAAGACCGAGCTCATCGAACTCGGTACGAAGTGGAA
This sequence comes from uncultured Propionibacterium sp., assembly GCA_937867175.1. Classification (GTDB taxonomy): domain Bacteria; phylum Actinomycetota; class Actinomycetes; order Propionibacteriales; family Propionibacteriaceae; genus Brooklawnia. The sequence goes on from CALMKG010000083.1 coordinate 1,785, forward strand.
CCTGATGGGCGAGAAGATGCTCGCAACCGCGGCGGTGTTCCAGATCACCAAGTCCGATGTGATGGAAGGCAACGGCTACGACGCGACCGGCACCTTCAACTCGAGCGAGAACCGTGTCCGCGGCGTCGAGCTCGGGCTGACCGGCATGATCACCGACAAGCTGACCGCTCAGGCCGGCGTGGCGATCATGCAGGCCGAGGTGCTCGAATCCGCCACGCCGTCGCGCGTAGGCAAGACGCTGAGCAACTTCGCCGACGAGAGCGCGTACGTGCAGCTCAAGTACCAGGCAACCGACAAGTTCTCGTTCGGCGGAGCGGTGAAGTACGAAAGCGAGAAATATGCCGGTCAGCCCGATACCGCGGCAGGCTTCAATGCTACGACCGGGGAGTACAACAACCCGATCCCCGCATATGCGATGCTCGACCTGTTCGCCAACTACCGCATCAACAAGAACATGGACGTGCGCCTGAACGTGGGCAACGTGACCGACAAGGACTACTACACGGCCGCCTACCAGTCGGGCTCCTTCCTCTACAAGGGTGACGGGCGCAACGCACGCGTGACCCTGAACTATGACTTCTGAG
>CALMKG010000084.1 GCA_937867175.1 uncultured Propionibacterium sp.
CAGCGGTGAGTTCTAGTTCGTGACGGTGTACGTCCAAGGTGACCGGTAGCGGTCCACCCCGCGCCTGAGCAAGCACCGGCGCGTCCGGGTGGGTCCGGTCGTCCCTGGTCAGAGGCGCCAAGTCGGGGTCGATCACATACGCCCTCGAATCGCCGACGTGGAACACAGTTGCCCTGCCGTCTGGGCGTACCTCCAGCACCACGCACGTGGTGCCCATACCGAACACGCCCGGGTCCTGGCGTCCGGCCGACACCAAGTCGAGGCTGGTCTGCCTGATGGCAGCCGGCACGTCGTTGACCGTGGGCTCGGTGATGTGCTGCGCGGCGAAGCGGGACGCGTCCGCGCCGCCGCGATGCCCGCCCATGCCGTCGCACACCCCTAGCCGACGAACCTCGCGCACCGGCACCGTCAGTTGGAGCGGCAAGGCGGTTTGGCTCTGCATCGCCCAACCGTCGAGCGCTACGGCGTCCTCGTTGCGTTCCCTCACCACGCCGACGTCGGAGAGCAAGGCGAGGTGCAGCACTAGTTCCATCGCAGTTCCACCTCTCGGTTGGCGGCCAGTCGCAACCGGTCGCCGGGGCCCAACTGCTGGGAGGTGTTGGCCTCGATCCGCAGATCGTTGACGAAGGTGCCGTTGGTTGAGCCGAGATCGGTGACCTGAACCACGCCCTCGTCCAGCTTCAGGTGGCAGTGGATGCGTCCCACGTTGGTGAAGCCGGCCTGTTCGAGGGCATGGGCGAACCGGGACGATTCGGGTTGCCTGCCGATCAGGACTCCCGGCCCAGCCTCGACCGGCACGCTGACACCCAGCATCGCCACCACCAATTGGGCTGGACGCTGCGCCGGGCTTCGTGGGATGTCCTCGGTATCGGCCTCACCGCCGACAGGTCCAGGTTGGTGTGGCGGATCGGCCACCAGTATCATGCCGTGCACGCGGCAGACGAACTCATCATCTGGGTACTGGTCGCTGCACGTTGGGCAGTACTTGGTCACGGCGTTCTCCGATCGTTCGGCCAAGACTTGTGGGCCAACCGCACCCCGGCGGACGACAGTTCTTCCTCGAATGCGGTGAGCGTCCCGGGCGCCGGAATGCCCACCAGACGCACCGCACCGGTGTCGATGGTGAAACCGAGAGCGTCCGCCGTTCCCGCGGCGCCGACATGGGCGTAGCGGGCGCGTCCAAGTGGGGTGTGGCAGACGATCTGTTGGTTGGCAGAGCCACGCAGCACGAGGTCGCCGGCCTCGCTGCGCACGTAGGGGCCGGCGACCACCGCATCGGTCAATTCGGCGAGATAGGGGTGGTCGGCGGCCAGTTCGCTGGGCTCGATGCCGCTGTAGACCAGCAGGTCCCACTGTTCGTCGCGCTGCCCAGCCAGAACGCGCAGCATGGCCAGCAGGCCGGGCAGCTCGTCCTGCTCGGTGGGTTCACCGCCGCTGATCGTCACCCCGTCGAGGGCGATGTCGATGCCGAGCAACCAGCCGGCGATCACCTCTGGTGGGGTGTCGGTCTCTTGCCGGTGTGGCCAGGTGTCGCGGGCCATGCAGCCCGGGCAGCCGATGGTGCAGCCCTGCGTCCAGATACCGGCCCGCACGCCGTGGCCAAGGTTGGTGACCGGCTGGGCGAGCCGCGAGATCAGCATTGGATCTCGACCTCCCAACCCCCGGCCTCGCCGCGGCGCAGCGAGTGCACGGTGACTTGCCGAATGGCGGGGTCGAGGTTGATGAGGTGTCGGCTGAGCGGGTTCACGAACAAGGTCTCGACCGCGGTCGACACTCCGCGACCGCCGAAGTCTAGGCCGTCGCGGGCGTGCTGTTTGAGGGTGTCTCGCACCTGGGTGGTGATCTCCAGTCCGATGCCGGCCTGCGTGGCCACGTTGTGCACCACGTTGGCCAGGAACTTGTCGACCAGTCGGTCGCCAACCTCGTCGGAGATGAACTCGAAGACCACGATGTTGTTCTCGCCGATGCGGTTCAGGATCTCGGGACGGCCCAACTTGCTGGTGAAGTGCTGGCGCACCGATTCGAGGATGCGGCGTTCGAACTCGTCATAATCAAGCTCCTCGGCTCGTTGGATGACGCATTCGGGATGGCCGGTAGCCGGGTTCTCGACGTAGACGCCCAGGTTCGAGGTGAAGATGATCAACGTCTCCCCGAAGTGCACCGTGGTGCCGGTGCCCGACGTGAGTCGGCCGTCCTCGAGGATCTGTAGGAACTTGTCCATGATGCGCGGATGCGCCTTGTCGATCTCGTCGAACAACAGCACCGAGAAGGGACGCTCCCGAACCGCATTGGTGAGCTCGCCGCCGGCATCCGAACCGATGTAGCCGGGCGGTGAACCGATCAAACGTGCCTCCGACGCTTCGGCGGAGAACTCCGACATGTCGAAGCGGATGAACGTGTCGCCCTCACCGAAGACAAGTGCGGCCAACGCCTTCGCCAGCTCCGTCTTGCCGACACCGGTGGGCCCGGCGAAGAAGAGGACGCCTTGGGGGCGGCTGCCGGCGCGCTTGACCTGCGCGCCGGTGAGTCCGGTGGTCGACCGGATCAGTACGTCGAGCGCCTTGCGGATGGCTCGTGGCTGACCGAGCACCTGCTGGGACAACGGTTCCCGGACACCGCTGGGGTCGATCTCGTCGCCGGCCGCCCAGCTGATCTTCTTGCGCAGATCTTTGTCATGCCAGGGGTTGTCGGGAATGCCGACCCGGTACAGCCGAACGGCGTCCTCGATCCTGGCCAACTCAATGCCCTGGTCGATCGCCACCTGGGTGATCTGTGAGATGGACCGCAGGCTGAGCCCGGCAGCAGAGTCAGCGAACCGCTGGATGACTTCGTCCTTGGCTGCGGGGGTGACTTCGGCGAGCATCGGGGTGAGGATGAGCCGGGCGAGTCGTTCCATCTGCTCGACGGTGGGACGCGGGATCGCAATCGAACGCACTTGGGGGCGTTGCATGAACCAGGTGGGCAGGTCGTTGGGTTGATCCAGCAACCAGACGATGACCGGATAGAGGGGTGCCTGATGTGTGCCTGTGACCAACCGAGCCGGGACGGCGGAGGCCTGTGCCTCGGCCATCACCATGACCGCGTGCAGGTTCGGGTCGCGGACATCGTTGCCCGGTGCCAGCCGCGACGCACCCGAGATCAGCAAGGCGCAATGTGGTTGAGGGTTCATCATGACGCGCAACAGCGAGCGCAGTTGGCCGGCAGCCGCCTCGACATCACCGCCGGGGGGCTGCAAGGCGTCGCCGTCGGCACCGCGGACGCCCAGATCCGCGGCCAACTGGTTGCGTAGTGCGCTCGCGTCACCGCTGACCTCGGTCAACCCGCGCACCGGGTCGAAGGCCAGGATGGTACCGAACCCGGCGGCCTGGAGGACCTGACGCAGGGCTGCGGTGGTCTCGGTCGGTCCGTTCGGCAGCAGGTGCAGGTCTGCGGTGTCGCCGGTGAGGACGATGTGCGGGAATGAGGGCAGGGCAACGTCCACCTCACGAAGCCAGGTGGGGAATCTGCGGACGTC
>CALMKG010000085.1 GCA_937867175.1 uncultured Propionibacterium sp.
TGGTGACAGGGCAGCGGGTGGTGACAGGGCAGCGGGTGGTGGCGGCGCCGTCGGACGCCCCGTGGTGGCGGTCAAGCTGCAGGAGTGCTTCGGCTGGGCGGAGACCCCGCGCCTCGTGGACGGCAGGGTGCCGGTGGTGTTCCACCTGCTGTCCCCGGCGGGACGGCCGCTGGCGGTGACGGGGGACCTGGCGTCGTTCTGGTCGGGGCCGTACGCGCAGGTGCGGGCGGAGATGCGCGGCCGGTACCCGAAGCACCCCTGGCCCGAGGACCCGTGGACGGCGCCTGCGACCTCCCGGACGAACCGCCGAGCGTGATCGAGGCTCGGAGCATCAGCATCATCTGTTGGACAAATCAACAACAACTGGATGGCAGATCAACAGTTTGAGAGCGGCAGATCAACATTACAAGGGCGGCGGATCAACGGCACAGGCATCTGAACTGCTACGATACCGGCGTGACGGAACTGCTCACCCTGCGTCCACGGCAGTTGTTCGAAACTGCACGGCAGATGCTGGAGTACTCCCCAGTCGTCACGATCCAGGGTGCGCGACAAGTGGGGAAGTCGACTCTCGCGTCCATGCTCGTTGCAGGGCGAGATCATCGCGTGGTGACTCTCGATGACGTCGACGTCATCGATGCGGCCCGGGCAGATCCGGTGTCCTTCGTCCGGTCGGCGGGCGATGGGATCCTCGTCATCGACGAGGTCCAGCGTCTGCCCGAACTCACGCTCGCCATCAAGGCAGCGGTCGACCGGGATCGCCGTCCCGGCCGGTTCATCCTCACGGGGTCGGCGGACCTCGGCCAGGTCTCCGGCACCAAGGATTCCTTGGCAGGACGGTCCCTGAACCTTCGCCTCCACCCTTTCACGCAAGGGGAGTGGGAGGGACTGGACGGTGCTGAGGATCTGGTGAGTGCCGTCGCTGTGCACGCTGACGAGCCCGACTGGTTCCGCAGCCTCCGGACCGGCGAGACAAGGTTGGGCTTGGCGAACAGGATCTGCCGCGGCGGGTACCCGCCAGTCGCGGGGATGCCGGAGAGGATTCGGGAGGCCTGGTTCGCCAGCTACATCGATGCCCTCCTTCGGGAAGACGCGACACGCGGCCTTCGGGTCGACGGCGTTTCCCGACTGCGGAGCCTCCTCACGCTGCTCGCGGCGAATCAGGCGGGTGAACTCGTCAAGGCCAGGCTCGCTTCTGAGTCCGGTGTCCCGTCCTCGACGGTCTCCAACCTGTTGGACCTGCTCAGCAGCTTGTTCATCGTGGAGACCCTCCCACCGTGGACACCCAACCTCACCACGAGAGAAGTCGGACGGCACAAGGCCTACGTGACCGACTCCGGTCTCGCGGCCTCGCTCACCAGGCTCCGTCCGTCACAGCTTGCTGATCCTCTGCACGGCAAGCTGCTCGGGCCGCTGCTCGAGGGGTTCGTGGTGTCGGAGCTGGTCCGGCAGTCCGGGTGGTCTGCGACACGGTCGCAGCTCTTCCATTACCGGTCGCGGTCGGCTGAGGTTGACCTCGTGCTCGAACTCGACGACGGATCAGTGATGGCGTTCGAGGTGAAGGCCTCGGCGACGGCGTCGACGCGGATGTTCGCCGGGTTGAGAGAGCTTCGCGACCTCCTCGGTCATCGGTTCCTGGCGGGCGTGGTGCTCAATACGGCGGATCACGGGCTCGTCCACGCGGAGCGACTGTACGCGTTGCCGGTCCAGTCCCTGTGGGCTGCGGCTGGCGATTGACGAGATGTCACCATCCAACGGCGGTGACGGCCAACCTCAGCGTGCGAGCTCGGCCAGGTCCTCCGTCACGTCCGCTGCGCTGAAGTGGGCGGCATCGGGCACCGCGTCGAGCATGTCCTGGTAGCCCCAGATCCCGCCACAGTCCTCCGGCGGGGCGGCCCGGCGGCCGGCCGTGCACCGCGGGTAGGCCACGCCCTCCTGCGACGGCGCGATCTTCTCCACGAGCACCACGTGCTGCCAGTCGTCCCCGAAGTCGTAGACGTAGGTCAGCTTCTCCCCGACCTCCGCCACCTTCGTCAGCCGCACGCCCCGCTCGGAGCGGACGTCCAGCCCCCAGTCGGGGTCGGGGACACCGTACTCGCCGCGTGGCGTCTCGAACCCGTGCAGGTGGGAGTCGGTCCACTCGAACGCCACCTGGATGACCTCGTGCAACTGGTCCAGCGTGATGGTGGCGGGCACCTCGAGCCGCCGCCAGATCGGTGGCCTCGAACCCTTCAGGCTCACCTTGAGCTGGAGGACCTCCTTCGGGCGCCGACGACGGCGGGTGGCCGGCGCCGTCGTCCCGCCGGCCGTGGCGGCGTCGTCGTCCACCGAGAGGCGCGACCGCACGAGATGGGCGTGGCGCGCGACGTCCTCGACCTGGTCGGGATCGGCAGGGCACGGTTCCCGCTCCGCAGCCTCGCGCAGCGCCGCCCGGGCCACGCTCCACGGGATCTCCTCGAGGAAGGCATCGGGCTCCCTCCTGGACTCGCGGCGGACCTCGGACCACAGGTGATCAGGGTCGTCGGACACCCAGCTGTCCTTGATCCCGCCGCCGAGCGTGTGGTCGAGGAGGATCGCGAGGGCATGGCGGCGCCGCCCGTAGGCGAACACCACGTGGTAGGAGGCCTGGAAGCCGAAGATGTCCCCGAACCGCCAGCACCGCTCCACTGTGGGGCGCCCGATCGTGTTCGCCCACGCCGGGTCCGGGACACCCGACGCCGCCACCCGGTTGGCGGCGTCGTCGACGGACTGGCGGAACGCACCCGTCGTGAACGGCGAGAGCGCGCGGAGGACGGCGAGGGACTCGGGAGTGCGCTGCCGCTCGGCGTGGGCGACGAGCTGGGTGAGGAGCACGTCGAGCGGGGTGGTGCCGGCCTCCTCCTCGGGGAGCGGATCCCGCTCGATCGCTCCCGCCATGCCCTCCTCGAGGACGCCGAGGACGTCACTCGCGTGCATCTCCGCCTCGAGCGGCCACTTCGCCGGTGCGATGCCGTCGGCGAGCATCCCGAGGAACGGGTCGAGGAGGGCGTTGAGCTCGGCGGCGTCCTCGGCGGCGTCCGCCGCGGTGTACGGCTCATCAGCGGGGCGCGAGATCTCCTCGGCCCGCGCGGGTGGCGGACCCGCCGTGGGTGGGGTGTGCTCGGTGCCTCCGACCACCTGGAGGTGCCGCTGGTTCGGGTCGGTCCTTCGCCGGTTCGTCATCGGTGCGATTGTCGCAGGTGTGGTGGGTGGGCCTCAAAGGCGGCGGTCGGGGGCGTGGACGCCGCGTGTGGGCGTGCCAGTTCTGCCCCACACGCACGGTGGCAAGTTATCGGTAGTGATAACATTGTGATGTGAGCCAACGAGGTCCCTATGCGGCGGGGAGCGGCGCGCAGAACGGCGCGATCGGCCCCGATCTCCTTCGGGTCCTCGAATCGGCGGCGGTGCTCCAGCAGCGTGTCCCGGACGCCGTTCTCGTCGGTGGGACCGCCGCGGCTCTCCACGCCGGCCACCGAGCATCCTTCGATCACGACCGCGTGGTGGCCGACCTCCGCGAGCGCTTCGACCTCGTCCTCGACGCCCTCGAACGTGAAGGCGATTGGGTCGCAAACCGCGTCACGCCCGGGAAGATCATCCTCGGCGAGTTGGGGGAGATCGAGGCCGGGGTCCGGCAACTCATCCGATCGGTGCCGCTGGAGACCGAGGAGGTCTCGCTCCCGAGCGGCAACGTGGTGCGAGTGCCGACTCTTGCCGAGATCCTCCGCATCAAGGCGTTCCTGATCGTCAAGCGGAACCAGGTGCGGGACTACCTCGACGTCGTCGCGCTCGCGAGCCGGTGCGGGTTCGGCCCGGCGGCCCGAACCCTCGCCGACATCGACAGGTACTACACCGATCCCGCGCAGGACGGCACTCCCTTCGCTGACCAGGTCGTCCGCCAACTCGCGGAACCCCGCCCCCGCGACGCGCGGGTCACGGCACGGCTCCGGGACTACAAGGGACTCGCGCCGCGATGGCAGGACTGGGGCGCCGTCGTGGAGGCGTGCCGCCACCTGGCGCTGCGGATGGAGGAGGCTGACTTCGGCTGATGGCTGTCCAGTTCCGGAACCTGGAGGTGACTCCGCGGGACCCGGTTGACCGTTGGGGTCCCGAGGGCATCCTGACGGCAATCGACCGCGGAGGCCTGGCTGAGTGGCGTCGGATCTCGCGCGCCCTGGCGGCGGACCCGCACGGGCCGGTGGCCGCGGATCTCGAGGAGGCGCTGGAACTGGCCGAGGACGCCGGCGCAGCGCGGGTCCTCCAGCTCGCACTGGAACGTGCTCGGGCCTCAGAGGCGGAGCGCGTCGGCTGGCGCATCCGGGAGTACCTGTGGCGCGCGAACATGACGCAGGCCGAGTTCGCGCGTGCGGTGGGCACCTCCCCGTCGCGGATGTCCACCTACTTGAGCGGGTCCGTGACACCGTCAGCAGTGATGCTGGAGCGGATGCGCCGCGTGGCGGAGGAGACGAGCGGGTCCTAGGCCTCCGCCGCCGCGCGGGCGATGGCCTCGGCCGCGGAATCGATCTCCTCCGCAGTGGTCCACCGGCCCACGCTCAGGCGCAGGGCCGTGAGCGCCTCTCGCTCCCCGAGCCCCATCGCGGTCAGCACGGGGGAGGGCCGATCCCGCCCCGCGTGGCAGGCCGATCCCGCCGACGCCGCCACGGACGGCACCGCCGCCAGCAGGGTGAGCGCGCGCACGCCGTCGATGCGGACGTTCAGCGTGTTCGGGAGCCGCTCGGTGCGGTGCCCGTTCAGGTGGACGCGGCCGGGGAGCAGGTCCCGCAGGCGGGCCTCGAGCCGGTCCCGCAGGTCCGCGAGCCGGGCCGACTCCCCGGCAGCCAGCGAGGCGATCGCGAGGTCCGCCGCCCGCCCCAGCCCGACGGCGTGGGCCACGTTCTCCGTCCCCGCACGCAGCCCGTGCTCCTGCCCGCCGCCACCGACGAGCGGCCGCAGGGCGACGCCGTCGCGCACGTACAGGGCCGCGATCCCCTTGGGGGCGTACATCTTGTGCCCGACGACGGTCAGCAGGTCCACCCCCAGCTCCCTGACGTCCACGGGAACCTTCCCGACGGACTGGGCGGCGTCGGTGTGCAGCAGCACGCCGCGGGCGTGGGTGACCGCGGCGATCTCGCGGAGGGGCTGGAGGGTGCCGGTCTCGTTGTTGGCGTGCATGACCGTCACGAGGACGGTGGCGGGGGTGATGGCGGCCGCGACGTCGTCGGGCGAGAGCCGGCCGGCGCCGTCGACGGGCAGCACGGTGACCTCCACCCC
>CALMKG010000086.1 GCA_937867175.1 uncultured Propionibacterium sp.
TGGGCCACCGCGATTTTCGTGGTCGCGATCCTCACCGACAGCGCCGACGGGTACATCGCCCGCAAATACGACCTGGTCACCAATTTCGGCAAGATCTGGGATTCGATCGCTGACAAGTCGCTGACCGGTGGGGCGTTCATCGTGCTCTCGGTCGTGGGGGAACTGCCGTGGTGGATGACCATCATCATTCTCCTGCGCGAGTGGGGCATCACAGCGTTGCGGTTCGCGATCCTCCAGTACGGCGTGATGGCTGCCAACCGCGGCGGGAAGCTGAAGACACTGGTGCAGTCATTCGCGCTGATCGCCTTCCTGGCGTGGTTGCCGGAGCTTGGGTTCTGGTTCGAGGTGGTCAAGTGGGCGCTGATGTGGATCGCCTTCCTGCTCACCGTCGTGACCGGGGTCGACTACCTGTATGAGGCCTACAAGCTGCGCAAGGCATCGCTGGCAGCCGGGGGGCCGGTCGCACTCCGTGATGGACGCTGGCAGCCGCTGGCGGACGAACCGGTCGCGCCAGCACAACAGGCCGACCATGAACCCCCAAGCTGAAGACCGTTCACTGGTGGCGGCCGAGGCGATTCGGCTGCTTGAACAGGCCAAGCTGACCATCGCGACCTGCGAGTCGATCACCGGCGGTGGCATCGGTGCCAGCTTCACCGCGGTGCCGGGGTCGTCCGCCGTCTTCCGCGGCGGACTGATCACCTATGCCACCGATCTCAAGGTGTCCTTGGCCGGGGTGGACGAACGTCTTGTGCGCGAGTCGGGCGTCATCAACGAACGCACCGCCAAACAGATGGCGTTGGGCGCCGCCTTGAGTTGCCGGGCCGACATCGGACTGTCGGCGACCGGGGTGGCTGGGCCGGATTGGCAGGACGATGAGCGGCCGGGCATGGTCTGGCTTGGCTTGGCGCTGCCGGTCGGCTGGGATGACCGCATCCGGGCCCGCCGGTTGCAGTTGGACGGCGACCGGGCGCAGATCCGTGCGCAGACGATCAAGGCGGCGCTGGCCTGGTTGTGCGAGTGCTTGGGGGAGCCTGTCCACCGCTGGCGGGAATAGTCACCGGCCTCCCGAGTGTTCTTGACTAAACAGCAGCGCCCACCGGGTGCCCAGTCAAGGAGGTTGGACATGGCCAGTCTGGCGAGGCAACTGCTTGGCGAGGTCTTGCGTGCCGAGCGGACCCGGCAGGGGCGGACCCTGCGCGAGGTCTCACTTGCTGCGGGTGTGAGTCTTGGCTACCTCTCGGAGGTGGAGCGGGGCCAGAAGGAGGCCTCTAGCGAACTGCTGCAATCGATCAGTCAGGCGCTGGGAGTGCCGTTGTCGAAGGTCTACGCAGCGGTCGCCCAGTCGTTCGTTGAGGTCGAGTCGCGGCGCGAGGCGCTGGCGGCCTGAGGTCATCATCGCCCATTTGGTGTCGGTCCGGGATCGTTCACGGCTGGGCTCGGATTGTCGAAGGCCGTTGAAGTTGCTTGCCCGGGCCCGTCCCGGCGATCGGCCACCTAGGATGATGGGGCCTGCATAGTTGTGGGGGAGTACCTCTCGATCACAGGAGATCTGCATGTTGAATCTCGAAGCTCAACCTTGGCTTGACACCTCGAAACCCCCGCGCGAGCGGGCCGAACTTCTCGTGGCCGCCATGACCTTGGAGCAGAAGATCGCACAGCTGCACGGCGGCATGCAAACAATCGACATCTACGCGATGAGCAATGCGGTCAATGACAGCGAGGAGATGGAGCAGCTGGCCGCCCAGATCAGGCTCGAACGGCACGTGCCCGCAGTTGACGAGCTGGGTATCCCCAGGTTCCGCATCACCAACGGCCCGGTCGGCGTCGGTATGGGCGACGGCACCCCCAGCCCGCCAGCCACCGCGCTGCCCATGACCATCGGGGTCGCCGCATCCTTCGACCCGCGGGTCGCCTACGAGTATGGCGACGTGATCGGCTCGGAGACCGCGACGCTGGGCCAACACGTGCTGGAGGGACCGGCGGTCTGCTTGCACCGCACCACGATCGCAGGCCGCAACTTCGAGTACTTCTCCGAAGATCCCTACCTGTCCGGTGTGATGGGTGTCGCGGTCACCAAGGCGATCCAGGCACACGACATCATTGCGATGGGCAAGCACTATGTGGTCAACGACCAGGAGTACGAGCGCTTCCGCACCAGCGTCGAAGTGGACGAGCACGTGTTGCGTGAGCTCTACCTGCTGCCCTTCGAGATGCTGGTCAAGGATGGCGAGATAGCGTCCATCATGAGCGCCTACAACAGAGTCCGCGGTGTTTACGCCACCGAGTACCGGCACACCCTGCACGACGTACTCCGCGACGACTGGGGCTTTGAGGGCTATGTGCAGTCAGACTTCTGGTCGGTCCGCTCCTGCGCGCCTTCGCTCAACGCTGGTCTGGACCATGAGATGCCGGACGCCAAGTGGCTCAACGAGACCAACATCAAGAACGCACTCAACGACACCAGTCTTGAGATGAAGACCATCGACCGGGCACTGATCAGGCGCTACACCCAGATGTTCCGGTTCGGCCAGTTCGAGCGCCCCTACCAGCCCGGCGAGATCGACGCGTCCAGCAATGGTGCCATCTCACGCCGGCTGGGCGCCCAGATGGCGGTCCTGCTGAAGAACGACGCCGGGCTATTGCCGATCACCGCGCCGACCGGGAAGCTGATCATCATCGGTCAGGCGAAGTACGCCCAGGAGGCCTGCCAGGGCGGCGGCGGCTCGTCCAAGGTCGACCCGCTCTACACGGTGCGCCCGTTGGAGGGCATGCGTGACATTCTCGCCGAGATCGGCTCGGACGCGACCGCGGACAGCTTCATCGTGGCCAACGACCTGTCCAACCTGGACGAGGCAGTCGAAGCCGCCAAGGCCGCCGACATCGTGGTCCTGATGGCTGGTCTGGTCGCCACCGAGGGCGCCGACATGCCCGACGCCAACATGTTCAACGATCAGAATCAGATGTTGGACGCGCTGCTCGGTGTGAACGAGAAGACCGTGCTGGTCATGAAGGACTCAGCGCCAGTGTTGATGCCGTGGATCGAGCGGGCACCAACTGTGCTGGAGGTCTGGAACCAGGGCACCGAGGACGGCCACGTCGTCCCCGAGTTGCTGTTCGGCCTGGTGAATCCATCCGGCAAGGTGCCTACCACCTACCCACGCAGTGAGGCTGACAGCCTGTACGCCAACCATCCGGAGCGGTACCCCGGCACCGACGAGGGCGCCGGCTACCCGGTGATCCGCTACACGGAAGGCCTGGCGATGGGCTACCGCTGGTTCCAGTCGCAGGGCATCGACCCGCTCTTCTGCTTCGGTTACGGACTGTCATACACCACCTTCGAGTTGGCCGATGTCGCTGTCGATAGCGCGGGCTTCGATGGCGCACAACCGGTGACCGTGCGCGCGCGGCTCACCAACACAGGGGAACGGGCTGGCTCCGAGGTTGTGCAGGTCTACCTGGGCGTGCCGGTGGACGGTCAGCCACCCAAGCGGCTGGTGGGCTTCGCCAAGCAGCACCTGGAGCCCGGCGAGTCGTGCCAGGTCGAGATCGTGATCGACCCGGCCGCAACGAACCACCCGTTCAGCGTCTGGGACTACTGCTCACGTGATTTTGCGGTCAGGCCCGGTGACTACACGGTCTACGTCGGTACTTCGTGTGCGGACACCCCGTTTGCCATTGTGCTGAACGTCAGTTGAAACCGAGCCGCCGGATCTGTTCGCCGACGGAGCATGGCGGACCACCATCAGGCCGGAACCTAGTGGTGGTCCGCAACTGTTGTGGATCGTAGCGTGACGATTTCGGCCGGTGCCCTAATCTTGCCGCATGCGCGAGGCCGAGCTTTGGCAAAGACTCAGGGCCCAGTTGGGTGACGGATACGCGGGCGTCTGGGCCGAGCAGATGGTATTGGACGAGCTCGGCGGACGCACGGTGGTTGAAGCCGTGGCAGCGGGACTTGACTGCAAGGTGATCTGGCGGGCGGTGTGGGCAAGGCTAGAGCTGCCTGCCCGGGACAGGTAGAACTTCGACGTGCGACACGCTCACAGATCGCGAGATCGAACACGTGTTCGGATAGGGTGTCTGTCAGGTCGGCTGAGAGCGGAGTTATCCACAGGCCGGGACGAAGATGACGAAATGTCAGTGCGACCGCCTACATTTTCGATACTCATCCAGACTTCCAGGGCGACCCTGGGCACCAGAGAGGACGAATAGATGGCTGTGGCAGATCGCGAGAAGGCGCTGGAGGCCGCGCTCGCCCACATCGAGAAGCATCATGGCAAGGGTTCGGTCATGAGATTGGGAGACCAGTCGCAGGCCGAGATCGAAGTGATTCCGACCGGTTCTATTGCGCTCGATGTGGCCCTCGGGATTGGTGGCTTGCCGCGTGGGCGCATAGTCGAGGTCTACGGCCCGGAGTCGAGCGGCAAGACGACCGTGGCATTGCACGCGATCGCGAACGCGCAGGCGGAGGGTGGCATCTGTGCGTTCATCGACGCTGAGCACGCGCTCGACCCAAGCTATGCTGCGGCCCTGGGCGTCGACACCGACGCGCTGCTGGTCAGCCAGCCAGACAATGGCGAGCAGGCTCTTGAGATCGCCGACACCTTGATCCGATCTGGCGCGCTCGCATGCATCGTGATCGACTCTGTTGCCGCACTTACTCCCCGCGCCGAGATCGAGGGTGAGATGGGTGATTCGCATGTGGGTCTTCAAGCCCGGCTGATGAGCCAGGCATTGCGCAAGATCACCGGCGCCCTGAAGAACGCCAACACCACCGCGATCTTCATCAACCAACTGCGCGAGAAGATCGGCGTGATGTTCGGCAGCCCGGAGACGACCACCGGCGGTCGCGCACTGAAGTTCTACTCCTCGGTCCGTTTGGACGTGCGCCGTATCGAGTCTCTGAAGGACGGCAATGAGGTGGTGGGCAACCGCACCCGTGTGAAGGTCGTGAAGAACAAGGTGGCACCGCCTTTCAAGCAGGCGGAGTTCGACATTATGTACGGCAAGGGGATCTCCCGTGAAGGCAGTCTGATCGACATGGGCGTCGAGACCGGGATCATCCGCAAGGCCGGATCCTGGTTCACGTATGGGGACAACCAGTTGGGGCAGGGCAAAGAGAACGCCCGGAATTTTCTGTTGGCGAATCCCGGGATTGCCAACGAAATCGATCACAAGATCCGCGACGCGATGGGCATGGGCGAGGTTCAGGTACCCGAAGGTGTCAATCCTGTGACCGGTGAGGTGGACCCGTCCGCCGAGGTTGATTTCTGATCGTGACCGACGACT
>CALMKG010000087.1 GCA_937867175.1 uncultured Propionibacterium sp.
GCCACACTCGCCACCGCCAGCGGCGGGTGGTCATCGTAGCCGGACGCCAGGTCGCCCTGATAGCTCCCGATGTCGGCCGAAGTCACCTGGTCGATGTCGTCGATCTCGTGGGCGGCCAGCCACTCCAGGTAGCGGTTCAAGTCGCGCCGGTAGGCGGCAATGGTGTTCGCTGACAGGCCCCGCTCAACCACCAGATGGTCCAGGTAACCGCGCAGCAGGCGCTGCAAGCGCGGTGAGCCGGCGTACGGGTTGCCCGATCCCCGCTTGGGCTCAGCCGAGTTCGCGATCGCGTTGCTCCTTGACCATGCGGGCTGGCCAGTCCGCGTCCGCAGGTCTCAGCTGGTCCAGGCGTCCCTGCTTGATTGCCAGCGCAAGGGCGAGAGTGCCGCTGACCATGGTCGGGCTCTGCACCTGACCGGCGTAGATCAGCTCGACCAGTTGGTCGAGCGGCAACCAGTACAGGCCCATGTCGGTCTCCTCGCCTTCCACCTCGAAGCCATCCGGAAGCGGTGCGGCCGACAGACCGCGGGCGACGAAGATGCGGATGGATTCCTGCAGGCCGCCCGGCGAGGTGAAGATGTCCACCAGTGTCCGCCAGTCGGACGCCGCCAACTCGGCCTCCTCGGCAAGTTCGCGCTTGGCGGCCTCGACGGCCGGCTCGCCGTCGACGTCCAGGATGCCGGCCGGCGGCTCGACCAGCCGGTAGCCGACCGGATGCCGGTATTGGTGCACCACGGCGATGCGTCCTTGGTCGTCCATGGCCATCACCGCCACCGCGCCGGGGTGGCCGACCCACTGCCTGACCATGGTCTGGCCATCCGGGGTGGCGATGGCGTCCTCGATGAAGTTCTGGACGCGACCGCTGGCCTGCACCTCGCGGTTCAGCGTCTCCCAGTTCTCCGGCTGGTCGACGACTTCAGGGTGAACGACCTGCTTCTCGGTACTCACTTGTCCTCCTGCGGCGCAGCCAGGTGACGGATCGGCTGCCCGGCTCCATTCTGCTGGCTGTGGACGATCGCCGCGGCGACCAGCCCCCTGAAGAGCGGATGTGAGGTGATCGGGCGTGACTTGAACTCCGGGTGCGCCTGGGTGGCCACGAAGAACGGGTGCACCTCGCTCGGCAACTCGATGAACTCGACCAGGTTCCGGTCCGGCGACAGGCCCGAGAAGACCAGCCCGGCGGTCTCCAACTTGCCACGGAAGGCGTTGTTCACCTCGTAACGGTGGCGATGGCGTTCGCTCACCTGGTCGCGTCCATAGAGTTGGTGCACCAGGCTGCCCGGCAACAGCTCGGCCGGGTAGCTGCCCAGCCGCATCGACCCACCCAGGTCGCCGGCGCCTGAGATGATGGCTCGCTGCTCGGCCATGGTGGCGACCACCGGCGCGGGCGTGTCGGGGTCGAACTCGCTCGATGCCGCGTCGGGGATACCGGCGAGGTCACGGGCCACCTCGATCACCATGCACTGCAATCCCAGGCACAGACCGAGAATGGGAATCTGGTGCTCGCGAGCATGCCGAATAGCGCCGATCTTGCCCTCGACCCCGCGGATTCCGAAACCTCCGGGAACCACCACGCCATCCACAGCACGCAACTGGGCAGCAGCACCTTGGGGAGTCACGCATTCGTCGCTCGGCACCCAGCGAATCTGCACGCTGGCCCGATTCGCATAGCCGCCGGCGCGGATCGCCTCCACCACGCTCAGGTAGGCGTCCGGCAGGTCGACGTACTTACCGACCAACGCGATCGTCAGGTGGTCTTCCGGGTTCTCGATCCGGTCCAGCAGGTCGTTCCAATCCGTCCAGTCGACATCACGGAAGCGGAGCGCGAGGCGACGCACCAGGTAGGCGTCCAGACCCTCGGCGTGCAGCACTCGCGGGATCTGGTAGATGCTGGACGCATCAGGGCAGCTGATCACGGCCTCGGAGTCGACGTCGCAGAACATCGCGATCTTCGCCTTGATACCGGCCGGGACGGCGACGGCGGACCGGCAGACGATGGCGTCCGGCTGGATACCCGCAGCCCGCAACGCGGCCACCGAGTGCTGGGTGGGTTTGGTCTTCAATTCACCGCTCGGGCCGAGGTAGGGCACCAGCGAGACGTGCAGGAAGAAGACGTTGCCGCGTCCGATGTCGTGGCGCACTTGCCGGGCGGCTTCGAGGAACGGCTGTGACTCGATGTCACCGACGGTGCCGCCGATCTCGTGGATGACGATGTCGTCGTCGGGCTGGGCGACGCCGAGCATGGCGTCCTTGATGGCATTGGTGATGTGCGGGATGACCTGGACGCATTCGCCCAAGTACTCGCCACGGCGCTCGGCCTGAATGACCCGGCTGTAGACCTGCCCGGTGGTGACGTTGGCGGCTGCGGTCAGGTTGCGGTCGAGGAAACGTTCGTAGTGCCCGATGTCGAGGTCGGTCTCGGCGCCGTCCTCGGTGACGAAGACCTCGCCGTGCTGGAACGGGTTCATGGTGCCCGGGTCGACGTTCAGATAGGGGTCGAGCTTCTGCATGGTGACCTGAAGCCCCCGGGCGACCAACAAGTTGCCGAGGCTGGCGGCGGTCAAGCCCTTGCCCAGTGAGGACGCAACGCCCCCGGTGACGAATACGTGCTTGGTTTGATCGGCGTTACCCACGGGCCTTCAGCTTAGTGGCTTCCTGCCCGTGCGACGTTTCGGCCACGTTACGTTTTGCCGGCGTGCTCTGATGGGACGCATGAGCCTGCCGATCAGCCTGCCCGTCGACCCGATGCTCGCCACCTTGGTCGATGCGATCCCTGAGGGCCCGAACTTCGCGTACGAACCGAAGTGGGACGGCTTTCGCTGCATCATCAGTCGCGACGGCGACCGGATCGAGCTCGGCAGCCGCGGCCAGAAGCCGCTGACGGTCTACTTCCCGGAGGTCGTCGGCGCACTGACCGGCTGGCTACCCGACGGCGTCGTCCTGGACGCAGAACTGATCGTGAGGTCCGGCGTGCCGGGTGCAGAACGACTTGATTGGACTGCGCTCAGCTCGCGTATCCATCCCGCTGCCTCCCGGATCCGGATGCTGAGCGAGCAGATCCCCGCCGAAGCGGTCTGCTTCGACCTGCTCGCCGAGGGCGGGGACGACTTGACCGGCCTGCCGTGGCAGCGGCGACGCAAGCGACTGGCGGATCTGTTCGACGCCTTGCCGGACAATGCTCGCGTCCACCTGAGCCGCTACACCACCGACCTCACGAAGGCGCGCCACTGGTTCGTCGAGTTCGAGGGTGCCGGCCTTGATGGGCTGGTCTCGAAGCGCCTTGACTCTGCCTATCTGCCCGGCAAACGGGGCTGGCTGAAGACCAAACACAAGCGAACCGCCGATGCGGTCGCCATCGGATACCGCGTCCACAAGCGCGGGCACGGCGTCGGCTCGCTGCTGCTGGGGCTCTACGACCCCGACGGCAGACTCATCCCGGTCGGCGGCATCGGGAGCTTCTCGGACCGGATGCGCGACGAACTGGAGACAGAGCTGCAGCCGCTGCTGCAACGAGACGCCGACGGCGACCCCGTGCGGATCGAAAAGCCGCGTTCCCGGTTCTCCAGCTCGAAAGACCAAGCCGCACTGGCGCTAGAACCGAGCTTGGTCGTCGAGGTGGCATTCGATCAGTTGGAGGGCTCTCGATTCCGGCATGCGGTGCAACTGGTGCGTTTCCGCCCCGACCGGCAGGCCGACAGCTGTCTGCTCGAGCAGGTGGAACGGGCGCCGTCCTACGACTTGTCGCAGGTACTCACCGATTGAGCCAGGCGCGCCTGGGGAGCGTCACGGCCAGCGCAGGGTCGCGTCCCAAGGGCGCTGCTTGGTGGTCGCCTTCACCATGTCGGATGAGCAGCCGAGCGCCGTGAGGAAGATCGCCATCCGAATCAGGACCCCGTTGTCGGTCTGTCGGAAGATCGACAGCCCGGGCAGGTCGTCCACATCATTGGACAGATCGAACGAATCCATCCTGGAATCACGCGGCAGCGGGTGCATGATGATGATTTCGGCCGCACCGGCCTTCTTGAGGATCCGGCGGTTGAGCAGGTTGCCCGAGATGTTCGCGTTGGCGAGCACCTCCTCGGTCATCCGCTCCCGCTGCACGCGAGTGGCGTAGACCACGTCGGCGCCGACCAGGGCGTCTGTCACTGATTCAGCGTCGCAGACTTGGTGGCCCCTGGCCCGGGCGTAGTGGGCGACGTCGGGCGGCAGTTCCAAGCTGGGTGGACTGTAGGTCCGGAATGTGATGCCCTCGGCCAGCGACAGCAGCTTGATCAGCGAGTGCACGGTGCGGCCGTACTTCAGGTCCCCGACGATCGCGATCGTGCAGCCGTCGACTAAGCGATCCCGGCGTTGCAGCTCCGACTTCAGGGTGTAGAAGTCGAGCAGCGCCTGGCTGGGGTGCTCCCCCGCGCCGTCGCCGGCGTTGATCACCGGGACCACAGACGCCGACGCGAATTCCGCCACCGAGCCTTCGTCCGGGTGACGCACCACCAGCACATCGGAGTAGCCCGAGACCACCCGCGAGGTGTCGGCGATCGATTCGCCCTTGGCCATGGACGAGAACGTGAAACCGGTAGTGGTTGTCACCTCACCACCGAGACGCAGGAACGCCGACTCGAAGCTCAGCCGAGTTCGGGTGCTCGGTTCGAAGAAGAGGCTGCCCAACACGGCGCCGTCCAGGACGGTGCAGATCGATCGCCGTTCCGCAATCGGGCGCACCAGATCTGCGAGGGCGAACAGCCGTTGCAGCGAATCCCGATCGAACTGTTGGACGCTCAGCAGGTGGCGGCCGGGGCCGAACGGGGGAAGATCACCGGGCAGATTGGTCATCGCGACTCCTCAACGAGCTCGGCCCACCGCCGGGCTGAAGGCAACCTACCACGCCATTCGAGAAGGCAGCGAGGCGGGTCGGGGACGTGGGAGTGTGACGGTCTCAGCGCCGCTGCGCGAGGTTCAGCAGGTCCCGGGCGTGCGCCACTCCAGACTCGCTGCCGGCTAGACCGCCCATCATCTTGGCCAAGACCGCCTCGCGTTCGTCCTCGCCAACCAACCGCACGTCGCTGGTGGTCACCTCGCCGCGACTCGATTTCGAGACCACCCAGTGGGCGGACGCGAATGCAGCCACTTGGGCGAGGTGGGTGACCACGATCACCTGGGAATGGTCTGCGAGCCGGGCCAAGCGGCGACCCACCTCGACGGCGACCGTGCCCCCGATGCCGGCGTCCACCTCGTCGAAGATGAAGACATGACCGGGGTCTCCGCCGGCCAGCACCACCTCCAGCGCCAACCGGACGCGCGACAGCTCACCGCCGGAAGCCACCTTGGCCAGTGGTGCAGGCGTCGCACCGGGATTCGCCGCGAACAGCAGGTGCACCTGCTCGCGGCCATGTGGGCCCGGTGAGGCCAAGGGACGCAGCTCGAAGTGCAGCCGGGCGTGCGGCATCGCCAACGCGGCCAACTCGACCTTCACTTGGGCCGCGAGCCGGTCTGCGGCCTGCTCACGCAGCCGGGTCAGCTCGCTGCCGATGCCGACCAACTGCAAGTCGAGGGCGGCGATCTGTGTCTCCAACCCGGCCAATCGCTGGTCACCTCCGCTCAGCTGCCCGAGCCGGACGGCGGCTTCGGCGCCCCAAGCCAGGACCTCGTCTATGCTCGACCCGTACTTGCGGGTCAGGGCGGCCAGTTCGGCCCGGCGCCCGGTGATCGTCTCCAACCGCAGCGGGTCGGCGTCCAGATCGTTCAGGTAGGACGAGACGTCGGCGGCCAGGTCGTTCAGTTGCCCCGCAAGCAGGCCGACGGCCGCTGCCAGGTCGGCGGCCCCGTCGTCCAGCCTGGCAACCTCGCCCAGCGCATGCCGGGCGATGCCCACCAGCCCAACCGCACCCGGGTCGTCCAAGTCCCCCTCGTCCGAACCGGAGAGGGCGTGGCTTGCGCGTGCGGCGAGCATCCGGAGGTCGTCGATCGCCTGCAGCCGGGCAGCCTCGGCGGCAAGGGCGGCGTCCTCACCGGGTTGGGGATCGACGCCCGCAATCTCGTCCAGCCCGAACCTCAGCAGATCGGCCTCGCGGGCGCGCTCTCTGGCGTTACGGACCAGGTCGTCACGTTCGATGCGCAGCTCCTCGCGGGTGCGGTAAGCCGTTCGATAGCGCGCCAGTACCGCGGCGAGCTTCGGCCCGCCGCTGCGGTCGAGCACCTCACGCTGTCGTTCCGGATTGCCCAGTCTGAGCTGTTCCGACTGGCCGTGGATTGTCGCCAGTTCTCCGGTGAGCACGGCCAGCCGCGAGATGGGTGCTTGGACGCCGCCGATGAAGGCACGGGAGCGACCCTGTGCGCTGATCTGCCGGGCCACCAGCAACTCGCCGGCGTCGAGATCTGCGCCCAGTTCACCCAGCGCGTCGTCGACCACATCCAGGTCGGTGAAGCGGCCCTCGACAATCGCCCGTGCGGCACCGTGTCGCACGATCCCTGCGTCCGCGCGGGCCCCCAGCAGTAGCCCGATGCCGCTGACCACCATGGTCTTGCCGGCGCCGGTCTCCCCGGTGACCACGGTCATGTGTGAGGACGGCTCGATGGTGGCGTCCGCAATCACCCCGAGGTTCGAGATCCGCAGCTCGACCAGCATCAGGGATTCTCCGAACCGCGGAACCCACCGATCTTGAGCTCGAACTTCTTCACCAGACGCGACGTGAAGGGCTGTTCCTGCAGCCGGGCCACACGCAGGTTGTGCTCGCCCCGTCTTACCTGAAGACGGGCGCCAGGCGAAATGTCGATAGAGCGGCGACCGTCGCACCAGACGGTCGCGTGTGCGGTGAACCTCTTCGAGAGGGTGAGGTCAACCAGTGAGTCGGGGGCGACCACCATCGGACGCGCGAACAGCGCGTGGGCTGCCATCGGGACCAAGAGGAACGCCTGGACGTCCGGCCAGATGATGGGGCCGCCCAGCGAGAAGGCGTAGGCCGTCGATCCGGTGGGAGTCGAGACCAGCATGCCGTCGCATCCCCAACGGGATACCGGAAGTGCGTCGATCTCGACCAGGACGTCGAGCATCTTCTCGTGCGCAGCCTTCTCAAGGGTTACCTCGTTGACCGCGAACGAGGACCAGAGCGGGGCGCCGGCGTGGGAGGCGACATCCACGGTGAGCGTGAGCCGCTCCTCGACGAAATAGTTGCGGTCTGACACCTGCTTCACGAGCTTGTGTACATCATGGGACTCCAGTTCGGCCAGAAAGCCGACATGGCCCAGATTGACACCCAGCAGCGGCACGCCCAGTGGGACGACCAGTTCGGCGGCGCGCAGGATCGTGCCGTCGCCACCGAAGACGACCATGAGTTCGGCCTCGGCCAATGACGCATTGCTGGCCTGCTGGATCTCGATGCCGGGAAGCCGTTGCCGCAGATCCGTTATCCGCTCCCCCAGCCCCAAGCACGCGATGCCATGGTCGAACATGCCTTGCACGAACTGCACTGCGACGTCTACCGCTTCTTCGCGGGCCGGGTGCAGGATGATTCCCACGTGACGGCGGCCGGCCCCTGG
>CALMKG010000088.1 GCA_937867175.1 uncultured Propionibacterium sp.
CTTTCCGGCGCACACACGCCCTGCGGTGCTGCAGGCCCACGACGTCATGGTCGAGTTGCTCACCGGCGCCGGCGTCCAGCAGATCCGTGCCCTGGAACTGCCCGGCACCGCACCGATCATCACCGGCACGATTCCCGGGCCGCAGGGTGCGCCCACCGTCTTGCTGTACGGCCACTACGACGTGGTCGGCGCCGGCGAAGAGTCGGAGTGGCTGACCCCACCGTTCGAGGCGACGCGGCGTGGCGAGGAGATCTTCGGCCGCGGTGTCGCCGACTCGAAGTCCAACCTGCTGGTGCACATCGGCGCACTGCGAGCCTGGGACGGCAAGCCGCCGGTGAACATCAAGGTGCTCATCGAGGGCCAGGAGGAGGTCGGCAGCCCCCTTGAGGAGGGCTTCCCGGCCGAATCGCCCGAGCACTTCGAGGCCGACGCGATCCTGGTCGCCGACGGCGGCAGCATCCGGGTCGGCCAGCCCTCGATCACCGTCTCATTGCGCGGGGACGCCCGGGTCATCGTCGAGGTGCGGACGCTGGCCAGCAACAAGCACTCCGGGCAGTACGGGGGCGCGGCGCCGGACGCACTGATCGTCTTGCTGCGGGGGTTGGCCACCTTGTGGGACGACAGCGGCGATGTGGCGGTTCCCGGTCTGTTGCGCGAGGAATGGGGTGGGCAGACCTACACCGATGAGGAGTTCCACGCGCTGGCCCAGATCGAACCGGGCCTGGACATCATCGGCACCGGCGGCATCGGATCGAAGATCTGGAGCGGTCCGGCGATCACCGTGCTGGGCATCGACGCACCAGCAGTCGAAGGCGCCCCCGCTTCGGTCCAGGCCCATGCCCGGGCCAGCCTGAACATCCGCGTCCACCCCGAACAGCCCGCCGCCGAGGCGCAGGCGGCCGTCGTGGCGCACCTGGCGGCGCAGGCTCCGTTCGGCGTGCCGTTGACCGTGATCCCGGGTGCGACCGGGGACGGTTTCAGGGCCGTCTCGAGCGGCCCGGCCTGGGACGCGATGGTCGCCGCCATGGACACCGCGTGGCAGGCCAGCACCGTGCAGACCGCCACCGGCGGTGCGATCCCCATCGTCAAGGCGATGGCGGACGCGGTGCCTGGAGCCGCCTTGTTCGTCTTCGGCGCCACCGACAGTTTCGCCAACATCCACGGACCCAACGAACGCATCTTGGTCGGCGAATGGCGCAAGGCCATCCTCGCCGAGGCTCTCTTCCTCCACGAACTCGCCGAAAGGTGGCCATCAGCATGACCGAAGACGAAATGACGGTCGACCAACGGGCGGCAGACCCCTCGGTTGAACCCGCAGAAGAGCAGAAGAGCGCCTTCCCGTCGGCGATCACGATCCTGGCGATGGTGATCGTGGCGGTCTGGATCGCGGCCTTCTTCATCCCATCGGGCAAGTACCAGTTCGATGAAAGCAACCGGCCGATCCCCGGGTCGTACGCCCAGGTGGAGTCGCCACTGGACGCCGGGGAACGCGTCCAAGACCTGCTGCTGTCGCCGATCAACGGGCTCTACGGCATCCAGAACGCAGACGGCCATGTCGGGCCGTTCAACAGCGGCAGCCTGTTCGGTTCGGCGCAGGTCTTCCTGTTCATTCTTGCGATCGGTGGGTTCATGACCGTGGTCTTCGCCACTGGGGCCATGGACCGCGGCATCTCGATGCTCGCCTACCGATTGCGCGAACGCGGCAACGTGCTGATCGTCGTACTCAGCATCCTGTTCGCCATCTTGGGGTCGGTGATGACCTGGAGCGATGAACAACTGGGATTCTATGCCCTGGTCATCCCGCTGATGCTGGCGCTTCGCTATGACCGGATCGTCGCGGTGGCCGTGCTGGGTGTGGCGCCCTCGATGGGGGTGATCGGCTCCACGGTGACCCCGTTCCGGATCGGCATCGGGTCGGACGCGGCCGGCATCTCGATCGGGGACGGCATCGTGCTGCGCCTGGTGCTGCTGGTGCTGTGCACCACTGCGATGATCATCTACACGCTGCGTTATGCGAACAAGGTGAAGACAGACCCGTCGGCTTCGCTGGTCGGCATCTCGGCGACTGATGCCGAGGTGGCCCGGCAGGCCGAGAGCGTCACGGTCGAGCCGTTGACCGGACGAAACAAGATCGTCCTGGCAATCACCGGTTTCACCTTCGTCCTGCTGGCCTTCTCGATCGTGCCCTGGGGTTCGATCCTGAACAACGTGGCCGTCGACCCGGTGACCCACGAATCGGTGACCAAGGCGTTCGCGTGGGAACTGGGCTGGTGGCTGCCCGAACTCACCGCGATGTTCATCGTGATGACGCTGGTCACAGGTATCGCCGGGGGCCTGGGGGAGTCGGAGATCAGCAAGAACTTCATGAAGGGTGTCGTGGACTTCACCGGCCCGGCCTTCTTGGTTGCCTTCGCCCGCGCGGTCGCGGTCATCCTGACCAACACCCAGACCCTCGACACGGTGCTGAACGCCATGGAGGGATTCGTGGCCGGACGCAGTTCGATCGTCTTCACCCTGCTGCTGGCGCTGATCTCACTGCCGTTGAGCTTCCTGGTCGGCGCCGGATCGGCTGGTATGGCCCTGGTCATGCCGATCCTTGCCCCCCTGGGCGATTTCGCCGGAGTCGACCGGTCGCTGATCGTCACCTTGTACAGCGCGGTGGGTGGCTGGCTGAGCAACATGATGCCGACCAACGCGATCCTGATGGCCTCCCTCGTGCTGGCGAAGGTGCGTTTCGACACCTACATCAAATGGTTGTGGCCGCTGGCGGCGATCGTGATGGGCATCATCTTGGTGGTCTCGGTCGTGGGTTCACTGCTTTGACGGTCCTCACCCAGCAGCGGTGCGGGCGACCACTGCTCGGCCGCGCAGCGCCTAGGATTGGGCTCCCGGACCCTTGATCGACAGGTCCACTTAGCGAAGGGACGAGCGGCCATGATCCGTTTTCTCACCCAGACGGTCGTGAACATCATCACTTCCACCATTGCACTGCTGGTCGCAGCTTGGCTGGTGGATGGGATGACGCTGGTTCCATCCGGTTTCATCGTTACGGTGCTCGTCTTCGTGGCTGCGAGCGCGGTGTTGTCGCCATTCACGTTCAACATGGCTCGCAAGTATGCCTCCGCTGCGCTTGGCGGTGTCGGATTGATCTCCACCCTGCTCGCGCTGTTCGTGGCTAGCCTGTTCCCGGGGGGACTGACAATCGATGGGTTCGGCAGCTGGGCGGTGGTGTCGCTGATCGTGTGGTTCATCACCGCTCTCGGTGGCTGGGCCGTGCTCGCCTGGTGGACGAAGCAGCGTGCGAAGGCTGCGGCCCAGAAGCGAGCCGACTGACCCGCTAACTGCGCGTCCAGGCCGCGAGGATTTGAAGTTCGCGAGCCCGAGTCAGACGTTGACTGGCCTGATGACCGAGTAGTCCTCGATGACTTCCTGGATGCGTTGCCGGGCGGCCTGATCGAGGCCGCCGTCGTCGGTGATCGCGACCCAGCCGTCCAGCATCACGTCGCCGAAGGCGTGCCCATGGCGGGCCGGCACCTGGACGCTGACCAGCATGTCCAACGTCACCTGGACCGCGGTCACCAACGGGATCCAGTGCATCCGGGGGCTGACGTCCGGCGCGCGGTTGCCCTGGGTTAACCACTGCGGGCGTTGCCAGATCAGTTCCGGGCCAAGCCAGGTGATCGGGTCGGTGGCGTGTTGCAGGATGGCCACGCGTGGGGTCCGCCACGGCGCGGCCGGCTGCTCGAAGTCGCCGTGCTTGGACGCCCAGCGCACTTGGGCGCCGTTGTCGAGCACCGGTTGCCAGACCGGCGACCCGGCGTCCCGGGTGTCTTGCAGCTCCCGCCACAGTGGGGTGGTGTTGGTCGGGCCCACCAGCAGCGCGCCTTGCGTGCGTTCCAGCATCGCGTCGAGGGTGCCAAAGCTGTTCATGTTCGCCTGCGCGCCCAGGCTCAACCCGTAGGCCACCAGCTGGGGACGCGAGTCGGCCGGCAGTGTCAGCCACTTCGCCCGCACCGCGGTGAACAGCGCGGACGATGTCTCGGTCGGCAGTTCCGGGGCGGTCAGCGCCGACATCCAACTCGGGGTGTACGCGTACTGCAGGGCGACCGTCGCGGTGTTCCCGGACTGCAGGTACTCCACCGAGTCGACCGCCTGCGGCTCCAGCCAGCCCGCACCGGTGGTGGTGGCCACCACCAGCACCTTCCGCTCGAAACCGCCGGTTCGCTCCAGTTCGCGGACGGCGGTGGCCACCCGGTCGGCCAGGGTGCCGCCGGCCGCCACCCCCACGTACACCCGAATCGGTGTCATCGCCGGTTTGCCGGTCAGTTCGCTGATCTGGGACGCTGTCGGCCCGCCGGCGATGAAGTCGGCGCCGTGGCGTCCAAGTTGGTCGAACTCGACGTCGGAGCCCGCACCCGCTGACCGGTATGTCGATTCCGGGACGGTCAGGCCCACTTCGGGCAACCCGTTCAATCCGTGGTAGATCCGATCCACCGACAGGTAGATCACGCCCAGCAGCACCGCGAGCACCGTGACGATCTCGATCGAGGTACGCACGGTCGCCTGCCGCCGGGCCAGGCGGAGGCTGCGTCCGTCCTCCACCATCCGGGCGAGCCTGCGCTGCCAGCCGGCGCGGACGAGTCGTCCGATGCCGAGACAGGTCAGGCTGGTCAGCAGCAGCGTCACCACGAAGCGGCTCACGTTCACGCCGTCGAGCGGTGGCAACTCCACCATCCGGCGGACCTCGTTCTGCGCAGCCACCCCGGCGACAGCCGCCAGCACCAGCACCACCGCCAGGCTCAGCCAGCCGATCAGCCACAGTCTGCGGCCGAGCTTTGCGGACGGGCGCCACTTGATCAGCCGCGCGAGGATCGCCGAGACGCCGACCCCGACGGCGTACCCGAGACCGAAAACGACCCCCGAGCCCAGTCCTTGCAGAGTGGCTGGCCGCGGCAACAGCGACGGTGTGAGCGAAAGCAGCAGTGGCACCGCCCCGAACAGCAGGCCGATCGGGTTCAGGCTCCACCGGCGCTGGCCAGTCTGGCGCTCCAGGCTCATTCACCGCTCCTCGTCGAAGGCCCGCCCTGACTTCGGCGGCAGCTCACTGTACCTATCGCCGGCCACATACTCCCAACGTCGATGGGAACCGCGACGGCCGCCCCTCGGCAGGTGGCCTTGCTCGTCTGGTTTGGCAGACCGCGCTATCTTCGGCAATAGGTCACGATATGTCGTTGACTCTCAGTGAGAGGAACCCTCATGCACGGTTTTCACCACGATGGTGGCCCACGGGGCCACGGCTTGCCGCCGATGTTCGCCATGGCAGGGCGGATGCCAGGATTTGCTGCAGCCGCAGGGGCCCGCGCCCGCCGCGGCGACATCCGGACGGCGATCCTGCGGCTGCTGGCAGAGCAGCCCATGCACGGCTACCAGATCATCCAGGAACTTTCCACCCGCAGTGGCGGCGTCTGGAACCCCAGTGCGGGTTCTATTTATCCGACGCTGCAGCAGCTTGCCGACGAGGGTCTGGTCGACTCCGAGGAGTCGGCGGGCAAGAAGGTCTACCACCTGACGGACGCGGGTCGGGCGGCTGTCGATGACCTTGGCGCCGAGAGTGCTCCCTGGGAGGAAGCCGCGGCGGCGTTCCCGGGCGGCGGCGACTTCCATCGGGCTGCGGGCCGACTGCTGCAAGCCGTCTTCCAGATTGGCAAGGGCGGGTCGCCAGCCCAATGGGCGGCGGCGTCCGAGGTGATGGAAACGGCGCGCAAGCAGTTGTACAAGATCCTCGCCGAGGACTGATTCCAACCGTAACGCTCAGCACCGTACGGAGGAGGCTGCCTTGAAGGCGTCGGCCCTGCGCGCCCGTTACTGGCGCATCGTGTTGTTCTTTGCGCGGGTGACGGCCGGTTTCATCTGGTGGGAGGTGGTCTTGGGCCGACTCGGGCTGCGCAGACTCTCGAACCGCACCCGAAGCGCCCGGAACCGGCGGACGGCCGTCCGGTTCCGGGCGCTCGCCATTTCGATGGGCGGCTTGATGATCAAGGTGGGCCAGTTCATGTCGGCCCGGTTGGACGTGCTGCCGCCCGAGATCACTGCCGAGTTGTCCGGGCTGCAGGACGAGGTGCCCGCGGAGAAGTTCGCGGCCATTCGCGACGTGGCGCAGGGCCAGATGAGTCTGCCATTGACCGAGCATTTCGCCTGGTTCGACACCGAGCCGCTCGCCGCGGCGTCGCTTGGCCAGGTACACCGGGCCCGACTCAAGGACGCCGACGCGGCCGAGCTTGGGTTCGGTGACGTGGTCGTCAAGGTGCAGCGTCCACACATCCAGCAGGTGATCGAGGTCGACCTGGCCGCCCTGCGGCGGGTCGGTGGATGGCTGACCCGCTACCGGCCGGTGTCCGACCGGGTCGACGTGCCGGCACTGGTCGAGGAGTTCGCCGCCACCACCTTGGCAGAGGTCGACTACCTCGCCGAAGCCGCGAACGCCGAGACCTTCGCGGCCAACTTCGCCGACGACCCCCGCATCGAAGTGCCCCGCGTGGCCTGGGAGCTGACCGCCCGCCGGGTGCTGACGCTGGAGGACGTCGGCGCCATCAAGGTGAGCGACTACGACGCCATCACAGCGGCCGGAATCGACCGGGCCGAGGTGGCGAAGGTGCTTGCCGACACCTATTTGCAGCAGATCTTCACCGACGCCTTCTTTCACGCTGACCCGCACCCGGGCAACCTGTTCGTCCACCCACGGCCGGACGCCCCGCCCGGTGCACCCCGGTGGACCCTCACCTTCATCGACTTCGGGATGGTCGGGCACATGCCCGACCGGCTTCGGGAAGGGTTGCGCGAGGCGCTGATCGCTGTTGGGACTCAGGACAGTGCCCGCCTGGTGGCCAGCATGAAGACCATGGACATGCTGCTGCCAGGCGCCGACCTGAAACTCATCGAACGGGCCGCCGTGCAGGTATTCGACCGATTCGGTGGCATGAGCATGGACGAACTGCGCGGCATCGACCCCGAAGAGATAATGCGCTTCGGCCTGCAATTCCGAGATCTGATGGTTGATCTGCCGTTCCAGTTGCCCGACAACCTGTTGATGTTGGGACGTTCCATCGGCATCTTGTCGGGTATCTGCACCGGGCTCGACCCCGAGTTCAACATCTGGGGCACCATCAGCCCCTACGCCGCCAAACTGGTATCCGAAGAAGGGGGCACTACCGCCAAGGCAGTGCTGGCCGAGGTGGGAAAGCTGGCCCGGATCGCACTCGCCCTGCCCGGCCGCGCCGACCGCGTGCTGGCGGTGGCCGAGCGCGGCGAGCTGACCATCCAGACTCCGCTGCTCAACCTTCGAGTGCGGACCCTCGAGCGGACGCTTAACCGCACCAACCGCCTGCTGGTCTTCGCGGCCCTGCTGATCGCCGGGGCGATCGTGATGGCCACCGACATCACGCTTGGCCGGTGGTTGATGGGCGGCTCAATCGTCCCGCTGTTGTGGGCGATGGCACCCAGACGCCGCGCCCACTCGCGGTGAGCTCACCGAGGTGGAGCGTAACGCCGCGCACGGCGGTTCAGCACAGCGACACCACGCCGGGAACGCGGCGACGACCAGCACTCGCTCTTTCAGCGTGTCTTGAGTACCTCGATCGCGCAACGCGGGCCGGTCGCCTTCGACAGCCTTGCGTCTCCGGTCAACAGGGTCGCGCCCAGTGCCTCGGCCAGGGCAACATAGGCCGCGTCATACACCGTCAGGTTGTCCCGCAACTCCCAGCAGCGCTCCATCAGCCGGGTGTGATCGACCCGCTGCAACGGTAACGCGCGCAGATCCTCCAGAGCCAAACGGGCACGTCTGGCGTCGAGGCGGCCGCCACGCGCCAAACCACGCCACACCGACACGACCTCGAGATCGATCAGCGCTGGGGCCACGAGTTGCTCACCATGCAGCCGAGCTCGCGCCGCGTCACCGTCCCTCGCATCGTCCAGCAAGGCGACAGCCAGGACACTGGCATCAACGACCAGCACGCTCGAACCTCAACGTGCTCACCGCATCAGCCAGCGGCAACGATCCACCAGCCCGGCCGCCGGCCCGATCCAGCACCTCATCAACCGTCGGCTGTGCCGCCTCCGCCACCAGCTTCGACCATAGGTACTCCTGCAATGACTGGTTCGCCGCCGCTGCCCGCTGCCGCAACACGGCATGCGTCTGTTCCGGCACGTCCTTGATCTGAATGTTCGGCATGGAGCCATTATGGCTTCTTGGGCTCCCATGCGGAAGTTCTCGCTTCTCGGCATGATGCACTGCAGCCACCCCGAGGTGGCGACCGCTCGGCGAAGACCACCGCC
>CALMKG010000089.1 GCA_937867175.1 uncultured Propionibacterium sp.
CGCCGCGCTGCAGGACGTAGATCGCCGAACTTGCCATCAGGTTGGCCGCCAACTGCCCGAACGTCCGCGGCCGTCCGGAGGCGGTGAGCGGAATCCGCTTCTCGACTACCAATCCGACTTCGGCGAACAGCGGCTCCAGGTCGACCAGCGTCGTGAAGTGCAGGTTCGGGGTTTCATACCAGCTGTAGGGCAGGTCACGTGAGCGCGGCATGTGGCCGCTGAGCAGCCGCAGGCGATGCCGCCACAGCCCGAAGTTCGGCATCGTCAGGATGATCCTGGGCGCGATGACCCGAAGTTGACGCAAGACGAGATCGGGCCGAAAGAGCGCCTCCAGGGTGCGGCTCAGCACCACCACGTCGTAGGAGTCCGGCGCGAACATGTCCAGTTCGTCGTCGATGTCCAGTTCGATCAACGGGACGCCGCGCGAGATCGCGGCCAGCACCGCGTCGGGCTGGCGTTCCACGCCGGTGCCGGTGCATTCGCGGCGCCGAATCAGCCAGTTCAGCAGTTCACCGTCACCACAACCGAGATCAAGTACCCGAGACCCGGCGTGAATGTGCCTGGCCACCACCCGCAGGTCGTCGCGGATCGTCATCTGGGTCATGTCCGCTCCCAACTGGTGCCGCGGTAGTCGCTTCGCGATTCGAGGAACGCCCGCACGGTGTCCAGGTACGGATCTATCTTCAGCAGGAAGGAATCATGTCCCCAGGGTGACCGGATGTCGCGGAAGGTGACCGGCAGTTGCCCGGTGGCGAGGTGCCGCACGATCCGTCGGCTGTGCTCGGTGGAGAACCGCCAATCGGAATCGAAGCTCACGACCAAGAAACGCACCGGCTCCTCGATCACCGCAGCCAGGGCGTTCTCGGCGGCGAATGGATCGAAGTAGTCCATCACGCGGGTCAAGTAGAGGTAGCTCAGCGCATCAAAGCGGGCCAGGAACGTCTCTCCCTGGTGCTGCAGGTAGCCCTCCACCGCGAAATCGACGCCGAAGCCCGGGAACGACTCCTCGCGCTGCGGGTTGCGTCCGAACTTGGACTGGAAGCCCTCCTCGGAGGTGTAGGTGATGTGCGCCATCATGCGGGCGATCGCCAAACCCACGTCCGGGTTGGTCTGCTCGGACGCGAAGCGGCCGCCCAGGAAGTTCTCGTCCCGCATGATGGCCTGCCGCCCGACCGCCGAGAATGCGATGTTCTGTGCGGTCAACCTGCTGGACGCGGCGATCACCACCGCGTTCGTGAGCTCCGCCGGGTAGGTCAGCGCCCACTGCAACGCCTGCATGCCGCCGAGCGACCCGCCGACCACCGCGTGCAACTGCGTGATCCCGAGGTGCGCGACCAGCGCCCGATGCACGGTCACGAAGTCGGCCATGTCGAGCAGCGGGAAGTCGAGGCCCCACGGTTCACCGGTGGCTGGGTTGGTTGAGCTGGGGCCTGTGCTGCCCTGACAACCGCCCAGCAGGTTGGACGAGACTACGAACCAGCGGTTGGTGTCTATTGCCTTGCCAGGCCCGATCATGGTCTCCCACCAGCCGGGCCGGCGGTCGCCGGGGCGCCAGCCCGCCGAGTGCGCGTCCCCGGTCAGTGCGTGGCAGATGTAGACGGTATTACTGCGGTCGGCATTCAGCCGCCCGTAGGTCTCGTAGGCGACCACCACCTCGTCCAACCGTTCACCGCTGGCGAGCACCAGCGGGTGCGTCGGGTCGAAGAGCTGGACGGAGTGGGTGGTCGTCAGGCCCACACTGTCGCCAAGGTCGGCCATCACTTGACAGTCTGGGCCAGCGCCTGGTCGAGGTCGGCGATGATGTCGTCCACGTTCTCGATACCGATCGACAACCGGACCATCTCGGGGGCGACCCCGGCCGCTACCAGTTCTTCGTCGTTCAGCTGCGAGTGCGTGGTGGACGCGTTGTGGATCACCAGCGACTTCGCGTCCCCGATGTTGGCGAGGTGGCTGAACAGCTGCAGCGCCTCCACAAAGGTGGCGCCGGCTTCGCGTCCGGCCTTGAGCCCGAAGCTGACCAGGCCTCCGTAGCCCTTACCGGTGAGCACCTTGTCGGCAAGCCCGTGGTAAGGATTGTCGGCCAGCCCCGGGTAGTTCACCCACGCCACCTGCTGGTGGCCATTGAGGTACTCGGCAACCCTGGCGGCGTTCTCGCAATGCCGCTGCATGCGCACGTGCAAGCTCTCGATCCCCTGCAGGATGATCCACGCATTCATCGGCGACAAGACCGCACCGGTGTTTCGTAGCAGGACCGTCCGGACGCGGGTGATGTAGGCCGCCGGTCCGGCGACATCGGTCCAGACGGTGTCGTGGTAGGACGCATCCGGGCCCGCCAACATGGCGAACCGGTCGGCATGGGCCGCCCAGTCGAACCGCCCGGCGTCCACGATCGCCCCGCCCATGGTGGTGCCGTGCCCACCCATGTACTTGGTGGTCGAGTGCACCACGACGTCGGCACCCTGCTCGATCGGTCGGCACAGGTACGGGGTGGGCACCGTGTTGTCCAGGATCAGGGGCAGACCTTGGGCGTGGGCGGCCTGCGCCCACGCGCCGATGTCGATGATGTTCAGCTTGGGGTTGGCCATAGTCTCGCCGAAGACCGCCCGGGTGCGATCATCAACCAAACCGGCCAGGTCTTCCGGATGGTCGGGGTCTACCAGCCGGCACTCGATCGCGAACTGCTTGAGGGTGTGGGTGAACAGCGCGAAGGTGCCGCCGTACAGCGTGGACAACGCGACGATGTTGTCCCCCGCGCCGGCGAGGTTCAGCACCGCGTAGGTGACCGCGGCCGCACCGGTCGAGGTCGCCAGTGCGGCCAAGCCACCCTCCAGCGCCGCGATCCGCTGTTCGTAGACGTCTTGGGTCGGGTTCATCAGGCGTGAGTAGATGTTTCCGGGCGTCTTGAGTGCGAACAGATCGGCGGCGTGCTGGGTGTCGTCGAACGTGTAGGCGACCGTCTGGTAGATCGGCACGGCACGTGCCTTGGTCACCGGATCGGACTGTTCCTGGCCGGCGTGCACGGCGAGCGTCTCGAGTTGGTACTTCGGGCTATCGGGCATCGGGGCTCCATCGATCGAAGGGGGCCGTTCGGGCTGCGCTCAAGGCTACCCAAACCGATGCCCGCAGCGCGGGCTGATCACGCCGTGATGTCGGTGGTGTACGCGTCGGTGGCCGACACAGGTTGGGAAAGCAGTCCCTGGCTGGCGAAGAAGGTCGCCATCGCCTCCCAACGCTGCGAATCCTGCCGACCGAATTCGTCGCCGAACAGGCTGGTGGTCGCCTTCAGCACCGCCAGGGCATGCTGCTGTTGGGCGGCCTCGGTCAGCGTCGGCACATACTCCGCGGCGATCTGGACTGCCTGTTCCGGGTCGGACGCGCAGAGCTCCGCGCCTCGCTTCACTCCGCGCAGCATGGCGGCCAGGTCGTCCCGCCGGCCCGAGATGGTCGTGTCGAGCGCACCGAAACCGACACTGACCAGCGGCGGGTCGTCAAGCGCCAGCGTGCGGATCGGGAAGTCAGCCTCCTGGAACCGGATGACGTCGTTGTTGACGAAGCCAACCACCGAGTCGACCTTGTTACCGGTCAACGCGGCGAGTTGCGTGTAGCCGATCGACTGAATGTCAACGTCGTCGCGGGTCAGCCCAGCGGCACCCAGCACTGCGAGCAGATAGAACCAGTTCTCGCCGTACTCCCCCGGCAGACCGATGCTGTGTCCGCGGAGGTCGGCCAGGGACTGGATCGACGAATCGGTCGGGACGACGATCACGCACGGATACGTCTGGTAGACAGTGCCGAAGTTGCGGACCGGGATCTGTTCTGCGCGGCCCTGCAACATCTCGCCACCGCCGGCGAAGACGACGTCCTCGTCACCGGTCTGGAGTGCGCCCAGTAGCTTCTCCTGGGCCCCATGATGACGGGGGGTGACCGAGACGCCTTCCTCGTCGAACCAGCCGAAGTGGTGGGCCACATAGACAGGCGCGAACTGGATGTCGGGCACGTAGGTCAACCCGAGCGTCAACCGAGGGAGCTCACCCGACGGGCTGGGGCTCTGGCCATCTGACGAAGTCGGGTTGGCCGGCGCGCAAGCTGCCAATCCGGTCAGCAGTGCGGCCCCGAGCAGGCTCCGGCGAGTCAACGTCGACATCGATTTCTCCTAGGTGTTTGGTGGGTAGGTGAACCGCAGCAGGCCGCGTGGCCTTGACGCGAAACGGATTTACCAGCCACTCGATGGCGGTCATGGCGAGGAAGATGGCGATGGCCAGTGTCATCAGCACGATCAGCGTGGTGAACAGACCGGTGGTGTCGCTGGACTGTGACTGGACTGCCAACAGCTGACCGAGCCCATCACCACCCATCACCAGTTCGCCGACGACCGATCCGGTGATCGACAAGGTGAAGCCGTTGCGGATCCCGGTGAGGGTCGCGGGCAACGCCAGCGGCCACTCGATCCAGCGGGCCAGCTGGCGCGGATCGGCGCCGTCCACCCGGGCGGCGTCCAGGACCTCCCGATCGATACTGCGTAGCCCCAGCGCGGTGGACAGCACCATCGGGAAGAAGACCATGATCGAGCAGAGCAGCACCACCGGGACAGTCCCATACCCGACCCAGATCACCAACAGCGGAGCGATGGCAACGGAGGGGATGGCCTGTGAGGCTGCCAGGTAGGGTGCGAGAGTGGCCTGGGCCAGTTTTCCATGGGCTATCAGATAGGCGATCGGCAACGCCACGACGGTGGCGAGCAGGCAGCCGAGCAGCGACTGCTGGATCGTGACCAGCGTCGGGGCGAGCAGCCGTCCGGAGGACAGCTCGGTGCCCAGCCGCGCCAGCACGGCACCGGGAGTGGGCAGCAGGTTACGTGGGATGGTTCCGCCGTGGGCGAGGGCGGCCCATCCGGCGAGGATGAGCAGGCCTGCGACGACCGGGGCGATGATGCGTACGCTCAGCGGTGCGACTCTTCGTGACATTGGCATCAGCTCGTCGTCCTTCCCGGTCGTTGCCGGGGTCGACGCACGCAATCGACGAAAGCCGCCCTCAACCTAACGACAGCGAATCGCCGAAGCGCGACGTGCACCTCCCATCCGGACTTTAACCGTCGGTACCGGAATTCCACCGGTTCAACCATTCGCTGTGGCGAGTGGGTCGCGGACTGTCACCGCCGGCTCGGAATTACACCGACCCCGGGCACGTACGTTCTTGCTTGCTGCGACTATAGCAGTCGGTCGCGAGGGTAAAGCACCGCCACAGCGATGAGAGCGATCAGGACCGACGCGGCACTTGCCGCCAATGACAGCTGCATGCCGCTGATGAAGCCGAGCTGTGCCAGATCCTCAAGCCGAGCGCCCAGATCGGCCGGCAATTGACCAGCCGCTTGAAGCGCGCCCGCCACGGACTGCAGGGCCGTTTCCTGCCACTGGCCCAACTGGTCCCAGATCTCATTCGAGGTCAGGACGCCCCGATAGCGGGCAGACAAGATCGATCCGATCACGGCGACACCGAGTGCACTGCCGACCTGCATGTTTGCAGTGTTGGTGGCCGATCCGGCGCCCATGGCGTCCGGGGGAAGCGCGTCCATCACGGCCTGGGTGGCGGCGGGCACCAGGACTCCGGCACCCAAGCCGAACAGCACGGCGCCGGGCAGCAGGTAGGCGAAGGTGGATTCGGTGGTCGTGGTAGCCATCCAGCCGAAGCCGATCGTCACCTGGGCCAGCCCGACCAGCACCGTTCGCTTGAGATGCAGGGCCGTGATCAGGCGCGGCGCAGCCAAGGCGCCGATCAACATGGCTGCGGCGATGGGAAGTACCCGTACGCCGGTCTCCAGCGGAGTGAAGCCCAGCAGGAACTGGAGATACTGGGTCAACACGAACAATGCTCCTGCCCCACCGGCGGTCACCAGCCCGGAGACGGCAACGGCGACACTGAAGCGGCGGATCCGGAACAGCGAAAGCCGCAGGATCGGGTTGGTGACATGGGACTCCCAGCGGATGAAGGCCACCATCAGCGCAACGCCTGCGGCGGCCGCGCCCAAGACCAGCGGGGAGCCCACGCCCAGCCCGGGGGCCGAGATGACCGCCCAACAGACCAGGGCCAGCGCGAGTGTCGACAGGATCGAGCCGGGCACATCCACCCCGCCGGGGATCGGCTTGGGGCGGGTGTGCGGCAGCACGAACGTGCCCACCACGAGGATACCGACCGCGATGGGCACGTTGATCAGGAAGATCGCCCCCCACCTGAAGTGCTCCAGCAGGATGCCTGACAGAAGCGGACCCACCGCACCCCCGGCCCCGTTGGCCCCCGACCAGAGCGCGAAGGCGACGGTTCGCTCCTTGCGTCGGGTGAACGTCATGGAGACGAGCGCCAGCGTGGACGGGGCGAGCAGCGCCGCCCCGATGCCCATCAGCGACCGAGCTGCGATGAGCAGCCCGGTCGTGTTGACAAGGCCCGCCATCAGCGAGAAACCGCCGAAACATGCGGTGCCGACCAGGAAGGTTCGCGACTTGCCCCAACGGTCGACCAAGGCGCCGGCGACGAGCAGCAGCCCAGCGTAGGTGACCTGGTAGGCGTCCACTGTCCACTGCAGTTCGTCGGTGGAGGCTCCCAGTTCGCGGGCCAGGGTCGGCAGCGCCACGTTGAGGATGGTGTTGTCGAGGCTGGCCATGAACAGCCCGAATGACAACACGCCAAGGGCCCACCATCTTGTCCGGTAGGCCCTCGACGAACCGATTGCGCAAGTCGCCGGCATGGATCACTGGCGCTTCGGTGCAGGCATGGAAGTCAGGCTACTGCCTCGGCGCAATAGCTGGGCCGAGCCAAGCCCACTACGTGATTGATGCCTGGTAGATCGATTCGATGGATTCTGCCAGCAGGGCGTCGAACTCCACTTCGGTCTGCGTGGCCGTCAGCCCCTCGGTGAGTGCCCGCGAGAAGCTGGCGATCAGGCCATGGTTGCGCGCGAGCAGCGCATTCGCCTCGGCGCGG
Organism: uncultured Propionibacterium sp.; assembly: GCA_937867175.1. GTDB lineage: Bacteria > Actinomycetota > Actinomycetes > Propionibacteriales > Propionibacteriaceae > Brooklawnia. Next base: position 6,976 of record CALMKG010000089.1, read on the forward strand.
CTGTAGCCGCCGGACAGTGCCACCACCCGCATTACCCGTGGGTGCGCGATGAGGTCGGCGAACAGGTTGTCCTGGCTGGGTATGGTCAACTTCAGCATCACCTGGGTGGGCTCGGGCAGCGCGTCCAGCTGGGCGAGGATTCGGTCGTGCATCAACTGCTCGGCCTCGGCCTTGTCGACGGCCTTGATGTCGACCTCGGGTTCGATGATCGGCACCAGCCCGGCGTCCGCGATCTGCCGTCCGATCTCGAACTGCTGGTCTACCACCGCGTTGATGCCGGTCTGGTTGGCCGACGCGATGAACGAGCGCATCTTGGTGCCGAAGACGCCCTTGGCCAGCGCGCGCTGAAGCAGCTCAGCCAACTGCGGTATCGGTTTCATGAGCTTTGCGCCATCGACTTCGTCGGTCAGTCCCTTGTCGACCTTGAGGATCGGCACGATTCGCTTCCTCGTCCACAGATACTCGGCTGTGCCGAGGCCGTCGACTTCCCGGTCCATGGTGTCCTCGAAGAGGATCGCCGCCAGAATCTTCTCGCCTGTGAAGGAAGGGCTGGTCATGATGCGAGTGCGCATTTGGTGCACAAGATCGAACATCTCGGCGTCGGTCTTGTAGGCGTCCTCGCTGATGCCGTACAGCCTCAGTGCCTTGGGTGTGCTGCCACCGCTCTGGTCGAGGGCCGCGATGAAGCCTTTGTCGTTGCGCATCCGGTTGGCCTGTTCGGTGTTCATTCCTACCTCCTGATTGAAGAAACCGTGGGTATGGCCATGAGCCCATTCTTGCCCACCAGGAAGGCGATTGTCGCTGAATCAGAGTCGAGCGGGAACCTGCGGAGTCTAGGGGTGCAACCGGTCCTGGAGTCTGCGGCCACCGCTGATCGACAGGGCATAACCGGCCACCACCAACACCGACAGCGCCCAGCACCACCTCATGGCCCAGCGATAAAGTTGCCAAGGCTGCTCTGGATCGGCACTGATCCGGCCTCCCTCGCTCCACAGCACCGAGCCGAAGGCAAGACCCATCATGTAGGCGGTGCCGAGCACGCCGAAGATGGCCGCAAACTGGCGCTGCCCGAACGCCATTGAGCAGACCAACGGTGGGGTTACCGTGCCAACGGCGAAGCCGGCACCCACCAACGCGATCACCAGGTAGGTGTACGCCGGCGCAGGAAACCGGACGCCAGCCAGCACGCTGCGAGGTCGGTTGGGACGGGTGACTGCTTCCGCAGAATGCGGTTGCCTCGGCATCGTCGCGGCCTCCTAACCCGCGAGTCTAGACTGGCCGCAAGCGCAGGCCACGGCGAGGTGGCCGCAGCCGGGATCGAGGAGGCCAGGCATGAACGTCGTTTCCGATGCCAAGGACCGCATCGTGGTTGGTACCGACGGCTCGCGACGCGCAGACCGGGCGGTGGACTGGGCTGCCGGACGAGCTGCAGCCTTAGGACTGCCTCTGCTCATCCTTCACGTGGTGCCGGGCAGACCTACGCCGAGCACCCCACTGACGGCGGTGACGGCCAGCTTCGAAGAGGGCTTCCATGAGGAGGCACTCGAACG
>CALMKG010000090.1 GCA_937867175.1 uncultured Propionibacterium sp.
AGCACGCATGCCCTCGAGGGTCTTCGGGCCGCCGGATGGGAGCTCGGACGGCACATCGCAAAATGTGCATTCGAACGCGCATCCAATCGTCGGTGAGAGCCGCGCCCGGTCCCCGTGGCTGACGACATAACTGCCGATCGGGATGCCGTTCGTCGCCACGCCACCGTGATAGCTCGGCAGCGGCCAGAACTCGGCCTGTGCTGAGAGTCCGGCGCCGCGAACGAAGAATCCGGAGGGCTCCCAATCCAGCACGTACGGGCTCGCGGAGACGAAGTTTGGGTTGTGATCCTCGACTGGTGCGTTGATCCACTCCCGCTGGTCGAGGCGCAGGATGACCCCGGAGGTTGAGGCGTAGTCGGCCGGCGACAACTGGCCGTCGTGCGTGAGATCGCGCAACTTTGCGCGCGCCAAGTCAGAAATCGTCACCCCACTCGCGAGCAACTCAAACTTCAGCTGCTGAGCGGTGGAGTAGGTCGTCACGCGGGTCCTTCTGAACTGATCTGTGCCTCTTCTGGCAGAGTTGGAGGGTGGCTTCATCGTACTCAGACGCCGGATCGGAGGCAGAAACGTGAGCGGTCCAGTTCCCGGCGGGCTTTCGAATCCGGTCGTGACGACGATCCTTGGGCGCCGAACGATCCGCTTTGAGTACGACCGGTCCCGAGCGGTCCCGCGAGACGTGCTTGAGGTGGTGACGGCCTGCGGTCTCGCTGCTCCGTCATCCAAGAACGCGAAGCCGTGGCGCTTCCACGTGGTCCAAGAAGCGAGTGTCCTCGATGCCATCGCCGACGCCGTCGAGTCGGCACCCGACATCGAAACGTACGTCCCGCACGATCCGCGAACGGGTCAGCCGCACCCGCACTGGGCGTCGAGCGTGATCGAGTCGGCCGCGATGCTTCGCGAGGTCCCTGCTGCCATTTTTGTCGAGAACCGTGGCGTCTTCAGCGGGGGCGGCAAGAAGACCCTTCGAGCCGCGCATCCAGATGCGGTGCGCGAGTCGCTGACCAGCTACGCCTTCGAGTGCATCGGGATTGGAACGGCTGTCGAGAACATGTGGCTCGGGGCGATCTCGCTTGGCCTCGGCGCGTTCTTTATGGGCGACGTCGTTATCGCGGAGCGAGCGATCACTGGACGGCTCCAGATCGAAGGCGACGTCGTTGGCGTGCTCGGCCTGGGGTACTCGACCGCATCTCCGCTGCCCGCGAGGATGAGCCCGAAGGCAACGCAAGTGGATGATCCAGTCGTCTGGCACTGAGCCGGTCAGAGGATCTCGTACGGGTGGAGCGCGCGTCCGCCGGAATCCATGACGCCTGCGTTGAGTGTCGCAGTCTCGGCGATGTCGCCACTCTGCGCCGCACTGGCGGCGCCGCCCAGGTGCCGAGTCTCGTCTCCCGAAGGCAATACGCCTCCCGCAGCGAGTGCCGCCGAGTAGTCGACCAACTCGATCCCGAGCCGGACTTTGATCTTCCCGCGCTCGTTCGCGGCCGCTGCGAGCGCCCGCTCGTATGCCGCACGGGACTCCTGATGGTCGCCAGCCAGAAGGAGCAGGAAGCCCCGCTTCTCGTGGAAGAGCCGCCTGAGGCTGGCCTGGCTTGGGGAGCGACGCGAGAGTTCGATGCCGCTCCCAGGGCCCTCGGTGAAGCGCTCGATCTCTTCGAGCATTGCCAGCGCGGTGGCGGACGGCACGATGACATCGAGCGTCCGACCCGCCGCGTAGAAGTCGTTCTCCCGCGAGAGTTCTGTGAATGCCTCGCTCATCAGGATCGAGGCGACGCCTTCCACCCACCCCACTGCGGTGAAGCGAGACAGGGCGCGTGCGCGCCAGAGGCGCAGGGCTTCAAACTCGTCGTGCTTAGCGGCTGCGAGCATCACAAGCCGACAGGTCTCGGCGTCGAAGGCATTCGCCTTGCGCGAGCTGAGCGCTGGCCACTGCTCGGCAGCGAGCGCGAGCAGTGCACGTCCGTGCTCTTCCTCGTGTGACTCCGTATCGAGGTCTGCGATGGTGTCGTACAGCGACTCGGCGTCCACCTCAGGCGTCCTCTCCGGTGTCCGGCTTCACAGCGACGGACGCGGCGTGCAGCTCGAAGAGAGCCGGGTGCCGCCGGTAGTCGATCTTGTTACTGATCTCGTTCACGATAGTCCGCATGGCCCCAAGAGATCGCTTCGCGTCATCTGGACGCTCCAACTCCTCCAGGTCGTCAGGCGTCGCTACGGCGTTGACGACGCCGAAGTTGCTGCTGTTTGGAAGAGTGACCTCAAAGCCGGGTGCGCGTTCTCCGTCAGCACCTGGCTGGTCGGCGGCATTGAACATTTCAAGCACCATGCAGTCGTCGAATACCGCTGTTCCAGTGAGGCCGACGCCGAACCAGGTGTTGACAAACGCTGACATTCGCAATGCCAGCCTGAAAGCGTCAGTTTCCGTCGGCTCGCTGGCGTCCACCGGCCGAGTAATGGTGAGTCCGCGTATCGCGGTGTCGAAGGTTTCAAGCCGAAGATGCGTTTGCTCCGCGAACTCGACCGAGGTTCCAGCAACTTGTCGGAGCGACATCCATCCGTCAGGACCGAAGTCGCAGTTGCGGACCTTCAGTGAGCTGAGGCGCCCACCGAGCATTGTCAAACCACCAGAGTGTGTCTCGAACGAAAGACCCCGCTCGCTGTCGAACTCTGTGGACGGTCGGGCGGCAAGGCCTGCTGTGAAGGAGTAGAGCGACGACTTCGGCGTCAGCTGCTTCCTCGGCTCGGCGTACCAACTGAGCGACCTTAGGACGGTGCGCAGCGAGTCGGACTCGGTCACCGTGTCCGGCATCAGTAAGAACGAGGGCTGTGTTCCGAGCTGCCCCCGCTGCTCGCAGGGATAATCGGCGGACGTTGGCATGAGCGTGGGGCTTCCCACGACCGCGCAGTCGATAAACTCGACGTCATCCAGGGTGCAGTTCACGAACTGAACACCACTGAAAGCGCATTCCCTGAAGACCGTTCCTTGGAAGTCGCAGTTGACGAACGTGAGATCCTTGAAGTCTGCGCCCACATCGCAGTACTTCCAGCGCAGATTGACTAGCAGGCGGGTCTCCTGCAGTTGCTTGGCGTCGGTCTCGTTCTTCCACGACATTCGGACGCCGCGCAGAGCCGAGAACTGGTTGATGGCGTCCTCGGCGGTTACGCCTGACCGATGTCCGATGGCGGCGGAACTCCATCGGATGAGTCCATCACCGAACAAGTCATGAATCAGGCTGACCATCGTCTTGTCTGCTTCGGGAGTGGTGATCCGGATCAACTCGCAGAGTCTGAGCCACTCGATTGCGAAGTAGTACGCGCGGTACTCCTCAAGCAAACTCTCGACTGGCGAGCGACCGAGCAACACCCCTCCGGTGAGCTCGTCTGTGTCCGGAGTCAGATCGGCGCCGTTGAGGAGTTCCCGTCTTTGGACCGTGATCCAGTCAATGTCTGGCTTAGCGTCGGAGGTCGCACCGTCCATCATGGACTCGTCCACGAGAGCCGCAAGCGTCAGGCGTGCAGGCTCAGCTTGGCCACGTGCTTCCGATGAGACGTCGCTGAGGCTGTCTGGGAAAACGACGAGGTGAGCAAGGTCCTCGCGGGCGTGGTCGACCTTGAAGCCGCCGCTAGAAAGATGAGCGCTGATCGCGCGCACGTAGTGTTTGGTTCGAGCGGCGAGCACATCGGGAACACCAACAGTGGCGCACGCTTCGATGCACTTATCCGCAGAAACCGCTACCGCTTCGGCCAAAGCTGACTTCAGAAGGGCGGCTCCATTGACTTGGGGGAACTGGTCATCAATGTCGGCCACCTCAATGCAACGTCCGCCGGCTCGGGTCCAGAGCACCAGCAGGAGGGCCTGCAGGTGGAGCAGTCCCCGATCCTGTGGGGTTGCACGCCCAGTTTCGATCTCTTCGCCGGCCATCGTCCAAACGGCCACGATCCTGGTGGATGCGTCGCTACTGACAACTGGAAGATCGAACTCGCCGTTGCCCAACGCGTTCGGCGCTTCGATGATCTCCTTGATGTGCTTAGGGTCGAAAATCGGCTGGAGCTCGTACCTTTTCTGACTGAACGGGCCCAGGCGAAGCCCGCCACTTCCGTTCAACTGGTGCTCGTACTCGACGCGAAGCGACACGACGATACGAATCTTTGTTTGTGACGCAGCGTTCTCAATCCAACGCAGTAGCCATTGAAAGGCGTCGGGCTGATAGCGCATGAGTTCCTCGAACTGGTCCAGCACTACGACGCACCTGTCTCGGTAGTACGTGTTGAGAGCGGCGAGTAGATCACCACCGTCAGCAAGGGCCAGGCGAGCACGGACGGGAATCTTGTCGCCGAGAAGGGCGCGAAGAAGCCTGTCCGCCTTCGACGCGGGATCGCCGCCGTCTCGGGCGATCGCGGCAATCTCGTCGGACCGACTCCACTTGTTGCACACGACTACCGTGTAGCCGGACTCCCGCAACTCGGGGATTAGTCCGACCTGGAGCATCGACGTCTTGCCAACACCTGAAGATCCGGTGAAGACCACAACATCGGTGTCAAAGAGAAGACGCTTGAACTTCGTAACGTCATCGGCGCGGCCGATTAGTTCTCGGGCCGAGTACCGTCCTTCCTTCATGGGGCGTGGGCCGGGCCAGGGTGACCTTGTGGCGTCAAGCACGCTTTGGCGCCATTCGCTTAGGAGACTCATTCCGGCCCTCCGTCGATAGCGCACGGCTCGCCTACGAAGCGCCGCTTCGTAGGGTCGGCCGTGTGCTTGGCCATGTGCCGCAGCGCGGGCACAACCTCCTCGTAGTTGGCCGCGACGACGTCCAGTCCTTGCCATAGGAACACGTCGCGCTCGTTAGGAGATGTGCGTCGATTCACGACGAGGCCCGCGCGCTCGGTTTTGCGTTTTGGCCCGTTGACTGTGCTGCGCAAGTCGGCAGTGCTCACAACTGCCGCCGTTCGGTGGCGCACGGACTCGTCACTCAACTGCACGCCTAGCACTAGCCAGAACCTCGCGTCGGTGTCGTTCCCACCTTTGAACAGACGGTTCTGAAGTCCCAAACGCACGTGTGTGTCCTGGAGCAGCGGTGGCGTGGCTAGTTCCGCCGCCCACTGATGCAGCGCTGTGTATTCGTCCAACAGGACTGTGCCTCCGAGCGTCATCGGTTCCCCGCCGATGCTTTCCTTGAGCGACTGAATCCACTCTGCGGTGGACTCTTCGGTGCCCCCGTGAAGTTGCTCGTCCTCGGCAAGTTCGTCGATCCCTGCAACCTTAATCAGCGGCGAGCCCGCCACCCTGACCACGATGGGCATCGTGAAGTCGTCGGTCGTCGCATCGGGGTGCGTCGTGAGGAGCCGCCAGTGGCGGGTGACTCGGAGTCGGTAGAGGTCTTCCGGAGCCAGTTGTTGCTGGGGAGGGACCGCTTCGATGACTGTTTCGAGCCAGACGAAGGCTTTCGCCGACGCCTCGATGTCGTTCGTGTCGCGAGCGTAGAAGGGGACGACAAGGCGGAATGGAGAGCGCGCCTTCATGAGCGCCATCTCAAGTTCTAGATCGAACGACGTGACGAACGCGACTGCGGGTGGCCACTGGTCTACGCCCTCTGTCACTGAATCAGAGTGCCGACTCGCTTGGGCGATTAGGAGTTCCGCTACGGCATCGTAGAGGTCATCCCGACCGCTTCTAGATTGCCTTTCTTGTTCCCCGTTTCCCCTTGAGGCTTCTGCCTCAGCCGGGCTGCCTGCTTCGACGCGAGTTGCCCAGGACGTGATCGTGGTTTGGAGAATCTCGTCATGCAGACGACTACGGGCCTCAGAAAGGTCGTTGAGGTGAGGCCATCGGTGAGATCTCTCGGCGGAATCGCTGGCTAGGGTGAGCTGAGTGAGGAGGTCTGACCATCCCGGATACTGCGCGGTACCTTTCGTCATGAAGTACCACGCGATCTCTCCCATGAGGATGGCGTCTGTGCTCCTAACAGTGACTTGCTGGCGCACTGAGGTGAGATCTCTATGAACAGCCTCGGCGAAGTCTGCGGTGAAGGCGTCCTGGTCTCCGCGCGCCTTGACGGCAGCTGCGAGGCGCTGGAGTTGGTCTTTCAGTGGGTCAACGACAAAGTCTTGGATCTCCGCACCCCGTGGGAGATCACCATCGAGCGCGGTCGGGAACGTGATGGTGTCGATGTTGTTCACGGCGCCGCCACCCGCCGCCGCGCCGGCTTCGAAGTACAGGCGGGTGAGCAGGCGAGCGCACAGCAGCGCCCTGGCGGCAATTTCGTGCATGGGGTCGGCGATTGTCTCGGGAGTTGGTTCAGCTCGCGACGCGCGATCGGCGGCCGCTGCGCCGAGTTTCGTCCCAACGAGCGAGAGAGCGACCTGCTCGATCGCGCTTGCTGCGGACGTCCCCTCGGGAAGGTGGCCCCAACTGTCCGCCAAAGCGGCGAGTACTTTGGGAACCTCTTCGACGTCCGGAGCAGCACTTGACTCCGACAGGCTCAGACAACCGCTTCCGAGGATTGGCGTGATCCAGGGAAAGCCGTCGCGAGTCCTCAGCCGCTTCTTGTCGGCGTCGTACCCTGCCTTTAGCTCGTTGCGATCCGTCTCTGAAGTTGAGGCGGTGGTTTGGCTGACTTCGTTGCGATTGATCGTCTCGAGTTCATCTTTGACCACCGGGTCATATATCGCCGTGATGGCGCGGCAGAAGGTCGTGTCGCGACTGCCCTTCCACGCGTTCAGATATGTCGTCCAGGTGGCGAAGAATGCGGGCGGTTTGCCTGGGCGAGAGGTTGCAAGCGCCACTATGAACCTCCCGCCGCAACGTCACGGGAGGTTGCTTGCCACTCGCGGACCGACTTGTCCAACGGCCCGACTAGGTCGAATCCGGTCTGCGTCACCTGACTTCTAACGGTGAATCGGGCAACAGCGGAACCCGGATCGTTAGCCACCCCGTCAGGAGTGATGACGTCGCTGCGGACGCTGTCGTCCACCTCACGCAACCTGTCAGTCAGTGCGAACGCGTCCGTGTGCTGCGAATTCGGCCCCGTCCAGTGGACAACAACGTTCGCGAAGTCGGGTGTTGCCGCTACCAGTTCGCGTAGGGGTCGTGTCTCGGGGCTCGGCATGCCGAGCCAAGCGGCGATGTGTTCAAGCATCAGGCATGCTTCCCCTGCCTCGATCGATAGGCGACAGGAGGCGTGAGTAGAACCTTGGAACCGTGGGTTGATTTCGGTGAACAGCGGTAACCCGGCGTGTTCTAGGAAGTCCACGCCGAAGGTTCCGAGGTATCCGTGGCGGTGGAGCCACTTGCCGATTGCGACAGTCGACGCCTCGATCTGATCGATGATCTCGTTGCCGAGGTCCCGTGCCCTGCCGAAGTCGTTGCCGCAGTATCCGAACTCTCGGGTGACACAGCTCTCGATGCCGATGAGCTGTACCGAGGGATGGTGGACCGTGACTGCGCCGTCCTGCCAGACGGTCGCTCCGACGTTGATAGGCACACCGCCATCGATGAACGGTGCCACGCTGACGAACGCTTCGTCGACTGCTGGCCAAGCGGCGGCAAGTTCGCCTGGCGAGTCGACATGAACGAAACCCTGACCTCCGGATGTACGGCTCCGACGAAGTACGACCGACCCGTGCCGACTGACGTCGCGCGCCTTGAGCTGCTCCTCGTCGGCAACGTACGTCCACGGGATTCTCGGCAGGTCCAGGTCACGAACGGCCGACTCAACCCAGGGCTTGTGCTCGAAGGCGGACTGCTGGGCGCCGAACAGCCCGAGGTTGAGGCAGCCGTCGAGGCGAGCAAAGTGAACGGCGGACAGAAAGGGCGACGGCCTGTACGGGAGCAGGGCGCTGTCCGACGCGAGGGCCCGCAGCAACCCGTGTCGAAACTCCTTGGTCGCAGGCTCGCGCAACTGCTCGTCGATGTCCCAGATCTCCGGGTCGACCCGAACACCCGTCATGTCCTCGTACGCGACCGAGTGGACGTTGCCACGGTTGGAGTAGTTTCCGGCGATCGAGAACGACGCGTAGAGTTGCGGCAGGTCCGAGAGTGGCTCGATGTCATCCCCGCGAATGCCAGCCCAGACGAGTCGGCGGTCGCCTAGGCGACGCTCGACTTCTGCCAGCAGGGGACCACGCGCGACCAAGCCTCACCTCTCGTAGGGATACCACCAACATCACGGACCCCCAGAGGGCCCGCCTGCCTCAGTCTACGCAGAGGCGGCTTGGCCGATGAGAAATGGGGACCCCCAATGCTCGTAAGGCTGAGCCGAAGTCGGCTGCGGTGACACTTCGATGACGGTGCCGTCGACGCCGCGAAGGATCGGGAAGCTTCGTGTCCCCAGGGGCAGTTCGAGGCTTGCGTCCGCTGGCACGATCTGACGGTGACGTCCGTCGACCTCGATCCAGGCGCTCTCCTGCCCGTCGTGGTCAGTCCCGACAGCTAGGACGACGAGCCTCCCGTTGCTTGCCGCGCCGACGACGGAAGTCCCGATGAGTTCGGGGAACGCTTCGCATGCCCCATCGCCCGCCGGGCTGTCAGGGAAGGACAAGAGCGCCCGGACCCCGTGCAACACGGCCGCAGACGCGCGCCTGTTGTCCAACCTGTCGATGAGTTCCACAGACCCGTCCTCTTTGCCACCCCTGTAGATGGCAGTTTCCGCGTCGCTTGCCCACACGAACACGATGTCGGCCGGACCGCAACTGTCGACTGCGAGCACTTGACCATCCAGAAGTTTGGTGAGGTCTAACGGGCGATTCCACAAGGCCACTCGCCCGCTCACCCGATTCAGTCGCGAGACTTGGAGTTGGGCACCATCCTGGACAGCGAGCGCAGTTCCGCTGGTCGCCACGATCGCATTGGTTCCCCGTACTCCCAGAACAGGCCCCTTCGTCGACACCACCGCGCGCTTGGGCGTGCCGCCAAGGGACACGTAGAGGCGGCTGGTCGGGGGCGGCGTTAGGTGAGTCTCGGGCTCATCTGGCGTGGGCGTAGCGACGGAAGGGCCATCGGCTCGCGTCGAAGGGCTGTTCGTAGGTGGATGGGCCGCAAGGAACTCTTGCGAATGCTCGATGGCGCCGTGGACCCTCGCCTTGTCGAACTCAATCGTCGCGAAGCGCTTCGGCCTCTTTCGGAACTCAAAGCCCGTGTACCGACTGCGGAGGTAGACCCGTACTTCGCTCGGAAGGCGCAGCGCGTTGCAGAAGAAGCCGAAGTACAGGGATCCTAGGGTCGTACCCCAGTACCAGTCCTTCGCCGAGTCGGCAGACTTGTATCCCTCCATCTTCCTATGAATGGGGAGCTTCTCCGAGTTGGGATCTACCTGAGTCAGTACTCCACGGTCGACCATGAGCCCGACGCGCAGGAACCACTGAGCGTGCACGCTGGTTGGCAGGTCACCGAAGTCGAACTGGACCTCGTCGGCTCCCTTGGTCAGTGTTACCTCGGCTGTCGCTCCGGTGGCTGTCCGTCTGACGATCGGGAGTAGTCCACCGTCAGCGTCGCCCCACACTGCCATCGCCCACGACAGCAACTCGGCGAAGGACTTCAAAGCCGTCACCTGATCGGGGATTTGTGGCGCCATGACTCAAGTATCCCATCAGCGGATGCGCGAGGCAGTGGCCTGGGAAACGCGTTTCCCAGGTCTGGCAAAGGCAGATCAGCGGTCGTTGCCGCTGTAGAGGAAACGCGTCTCCCGCGTTCCGTGGCCCTCGAAGCGAGCAAGTGGCTCGCACTGATCGAGGGGTCACCTTGAGGAACAACATCGAGAACTTGGAGGCAATCAAGCCTCCGAAGCAGACCATCCGCAAGCGCAGCAACCTGAACGGCCACGCGCTGCCGGTCTGCGAGACGGGCAAGCTCCGCTACCGGGACCGCACCCAAGCGCAGGACGCGCTGACGGTTGCCAAGCACCGCGGTGCCACCGCGCGCGAGCTCGGTGAGGACACCCGCCGAAACGAGTGCCGCGCCTACGCGTGCCCGGTCTGCGGTGGCTGGCACCTGACCAGCCAGGCCCGCCGCAGCGTCGAGGCGGTGACCCTGTGAGCGCCGTGTTCGAGGGCCTCGGCTTCCGTGGCCCGGAGTTCGATCTCGACAACGACCTGCCCGGATCCCTCCGCGCAGGTCTGGAGACCCTGCGTCTGGCCGCGTCGGAGCGCGGGCTGCCGGAGGAGACTGTGGCCGCGGTGTTCGGGGCGGCGGTTAACCCGTTCGGTGAGTTCACGGTCAGCCGGGCCGAGGGCTACAGCGAGGTCGTCGAGGTGTCGATCTCGGTCCACGGATGGGCGTGGACCGACGCGTGCCTCACCGGCCAGGAGCATCGGTCCGCCGAGTTCTTGGCAGTGAGCA
>CALMKG010000091.1 GCA_937867175.1 uncultured Propionibacterium sp.
GACGCAGGCAGTGCGCGAGTACTCACCGAGCTCATCTCGCCCGGAACCTACGCGACCTACCCGGCAGGCACGCCGCTCCCGCGCATCTTCGTCCACAGGGACGTTTATGCGACCGCGTGCCCAGGCTCGATCGCGGATGCCGCCATCATCAACCGCATCTACGACCGAGTCGTCGCGCTGGGCCAGAGCGCAGTGAGGATAGATCTCACCGTGGCTTCGCATATCAGTGGCAAGCAGAAGTACGCGGATCTGAGCTGGGCGGGCACGACGGCGAGCATGGAGGTCTACCGCAACTCGGCCGTCATCGCCACGACGACGACCGGGACGACTTCATACACCGACCAAGTTGCAGCCAAGGTTCGTACTGCCACGTACCAGGTGTGCGAAACCAAGACGACCAACTGCTCCGACTCGGTCACTTTGACCTGGTGACATGACTACACGGATCGGCCGGGTGGCGGCGAGCGTTCAAGTTCCTTGCCGGCTCGGTGCTACTTGGACCCGTGGAGGCGGTCGATGAGCCAGTCGGCCATGTAGCGGAAGGCTTCGCTTTCGGCACCTGCCTGGCAGTGGTTGGTGCCGGGGTAGATCTTCAGCTCCTTGTCGATCGAGGGTGACTCGTCGAAAGCACGTCGGGCGCCGGCGAGGCTGAAGAGTGGGTCGGATTCACTGTGAACCACGAGAAATGGGCAGCTGATGCGCTCGGCCAGCCCTTCGAGGCTTACCTGTGGCCAGATGTCCTTCATCTCCTCCTCGGTCTTCCCGAACAGGATCGCGAACTTGCGGTAGTAGATGGGGGCGAACTTGCAGAGTTCCTCGGGATAGTAGGAGCCGGAGTTCCAGACACATCCCTTGATTCGCGGATCGGTGGCCGCTGCTCGGGACACGTAGTAGCCACCGGTGCTGCCACCGATGATTCCCACCGGCCCGAATCGGCCGTCCTGTTCGAGGAAATCGATCATCTTCGAGTAGGCCTCTTCGAGGTGGACTTCGAGGTAGCCCTTGTTGAAGAACACGGTGGTGCCCTGCCCTGGGCCGTCCATCAGGAGAACAGGGACGCCTCGGTCGATGAAGTGCTGCGCCTGGAGCATGAACTCTTCCTTGAAGCCGGTCGCCCCGGGCAGCATGAGGACGACGGGAGACCCCGTCTGGCAGTGCTGGGGTTCGATGAGCCAGCCTTCCATGTCGTAACCCTTGTAGGGGATCGCGACCTTGGTCATGGGCGACTCAAACAGTGCGGCGAACTGGCTGAATGCCTCGTCCAACTTGTGGTAGATCCTGAGTCGCTCGTCCGTCACCTCGAGGATGCCATACTGCCCGACCCGGTAGACGGCTGCAGCTGCGAAGAAGAAGTACCGCGCCGTCTGGGTATGCCCCAACGCCAGCTGCGCGCGTGCGTACTGCGCACGCTTGTCGCCGAGTTCCTCGGCCACCTCAACCCAGTCCTCCCCATCGCCCGCCCTCTTTTTGAGGATCAGGTAGTCGTTCAGGTCCACCCCACCAGCCAGCATCCGGCTGTCGAGTTGCGCCGGAGGCTGAGTTCTGACCTGCCCTTG
>CALMKG010000092.1 GCA_937867175.1 uncultured Propionibacterium sp.
CAGACGGTTCAGCGTCAGATTCTATTGACTTCACCTTGGTGGTGCTCCAGCATGGGCCCAAGTGGACCTACAAGACGTCCGCACTGGCTATTGCCAATCGTGTCGACGGACGCCCCCGAGCCATTGCTCCGGACTCGGCAGCCTGATGGCCGACCGCCGCATTGGCTGAATTGGATCTCGACAGCGTTCAATTGAGCGACGGGGCCGGCCGGCCGAGGGTTGTACCACTTCTTTGAGCCATCGCTGGGCGTTCCCCATTTGTGACGCCGCTCGAGTAGTTGCTGAACTCGCCCGTTTGGAGAGCAGCCATGGAATCATCGTCCCCCGAGACTGGTCAATCGGCGGGTCAGGAGTCCGTCACCGGCCTTTCCGCCGCAATCGCCGCACTGCGCACAGCGCTGAGTCAGGCAACTGAAGCACTTGATACGGGCCGAGCCACCGTGGAAAGCGCGACCAGGGTCAAGACCCGGAGTCAGGCCGAGCTGGGACAGCTGCAGAAAGTCGCTGACGGCTTGGCGCGAGACAAACAGTCCGCGGCCAGCGCAGCAGCGGACGCCGCCAAGGCGCAACATCACGCTGGCTTCGTGATCGCCTCCTTGGCCCAGGCCGACAAGGACAAACTCTTCCGAGATCACGCAGCGATCCAGGCCAAGTACGCGTCGGAGGCCGACAGGCTGAAGGCCGCCGAGAAGGCCTTGGCCGACCACCAGGATCAGGCCCAACTACTTGAGCAATCCGTCAAGCAGAAGCAGGCAGATTTCGACGAGGCGTTTGCCGCGATCACACGCCTCCAGCAGGCTGTCTCGTCCGAAATCGTCATCTTGAAGGGATTGGCCAAGGAGCTGAATGCGGCCGCCGATCGTGCCGAGCCACGTCGGGCCGCCGTGACCGAGAAGGCCGTCAGCGCGGCGGTGAACAGCCTGCATGCGTCGCTGGACGATGCGGCGCTCACGTCGTTGACCGATGCCTACCTGAGCGCCCGCCAAGACCTGTTGGCAGCTCAGGACAGCGCCCGTGACCACGCGGCCGGCCTGGCCACGAAGAAGTCGGACGTCGCGTCGGCCCGCGCCGCACTTGACAAGGCCGCCACGACGCGCAAGCAGGAGATAGCCAAATTGCTCGCCCCTGTCAAGGACGACGCCCAAGCAACCTAGCCCCTGACCAACGCTCACAGGGAGACCCACCATGCCAGTACAACTCTCCTACCCGGGTGTCTACATCGAGGAGATCTCCAGCGGTGTCCGCACGATCACCGGGGTGGCGACATCGATCGCAGCCTTCGTCGGATGGGCGCCCCAAGGCCCCACTGACGAAGCTAGACGCATCCTCAGCTGGGAGGACTACTCCCGCACGTTCGGGGGACTCGACTCGGCCAGCCACCTCAGCTACGCCGTCTCGCACTTCTTCGCCAACGGTGGCCAGCGGGCCTATGTCATCCGGCTCCCCGCAGCCGGCGACACGAAGGCTCAGCTGACTGTGGGCGGTCTGACGCTCCGGGGGTCCGGGCCGGGCCCCTGGGCGGACGAGTTCGGAGTGGTCGCCACACCACGCGCCGACGACGAGACCCGCTTCGGCCTGACCATCTTCCGCGGCAAGCAGACCAAGGCAAGACAGATCGTTGAGGTTTTCCAGAATCTGTCCTTGGACGCCGACGACGAGCGCTATGTGGGCAGCGTCATCGACGAACAGTCTCGCTACGTCAACGCTTCCGAGGTGGACTCACAGGGGCCCATCCCGGAAACCGGCCCGGAGGGCGAGATGCTCGCGGGCGGCGAGAACGGACCTGCGCTCGTCCCCGGCACAGATGACTTCGCAAACTCGCTGTTACCAGAGGTGCCAGACGACGGCAGTGTTCGTGAGGGCATCTACCTACTCGATCGCATCGACCTGTTCAACCTGCTGTGCGTTCCGGGCCTCACCGATTCCGGCACTCTGGGCGATTTGGCGATCTTCTGCAAGGACCGCCGCGCGTTCCTCATCGCGGACGCAGAGGACGTGGCGAACTACGAAGCTGTCAAGCCGGTGCCCGGGCTGCAGGGCACCAATGCAGCGATCTACTATCCGTGGATCCGGATGCCCGATCCCAAGCGTGAGAACCGGCTGCGTGCCTTCCCTCCTTGTGGTGTGGTGGCCGGCATCTACGCCCGCACCGACACCACCCGGGGCGTCTGGAAGGCGCCCGCGGGCACCGAGGCCACGCTCAGTGGGGCGCGGGCCCTCACCCGGAATCTGGTCGACGAGGAGTCGGGTGTGCTCAACCAGCAAGGAGTCAACGCCCTGCGGAACTTCGATGTCTATGGGCCGGTGGTGTGGGGCGCACGTACCTGTCAGGGCAACGACCAGATCGGGTCGGAATGGAAATACGTTCCGGTCCGGCGCACGGCGTTGTTCATCGAAGAGACCCTCTACCGGAGCCTCAAGTGGGTTGTCTTCGAACCCAACGACGAGCCGCTCTGGGCCCAGATCCGGCTCAATGTCGGGGCCTTCCTGCACGATCAATTCCGTAAGGGTGCCTTCCAGGGCGGCTCGCCGCGGGACGCCTACTTCGTCAAGTGCGACCGCGAAACGACCACCCAGAGTGACATCAACTTGGGGATCGTCAACATCCTGGTCGGCTTCGCGCCGCTCAAGCCGGCCGAGTTCGTTGTCATCAAGCTGCAGCAAATCGCCGGACAGCTTCAAGTCTAGGAGGAAGACTGCCATGGCCCAATTCACAGTCAACGCCAAGCGTTTCGACCCGTACAAGAACTTCAAGTTCCGGGTGCGGTGGGACGGCCGTGACGTCGCCGGCTTGAGCAAGGTCGGCGCCCTCAAACGCACCACCGAAGTCGTCGAGCACCGAGAGGGCGGCGACCCCAGCACCAGCCGCAAGTCACCCGGACGCAGCAAGTTCGAGCCGATCACGCTCGAGCGCGGCGTCACCCACGACGCCGAATTCGAGGCTTGGGCCAACAAGGTCTGGCACGTCGGCAACGGCCTGGGCCAGGAGGTGTCCTTGGCAGACTTCCGAAAGGACATCCTGATCGACCTCTACAACGAGGCCGGGCAGGTCGTCCTGACCTATAAGGTCTACCGCTGCTGGGTGTCGGAGTTCCAGGCGCTGCCCGAACTCGACGCCAACGCGAACGCCGTCGCGATCCAGTCCATCAAGCTCGAGAACGAGGGCTGGGAGAGGGATCGTGAGGTTCCCGAGCCCAATGAGCCGACACTGAACGACTAGGACCATGGACACCCCATCGCCTGCGGCCTTGTTCGCGCTCTGGGAGCGCGCCCGCAGGCTCGACGCCGTCGAGCGGAGCCGAGCCGCGCTGCGGACGCTGGGGCTCGCTGAGCCGGATCTGGGACAGTTGACCGTCGGCCAAGCCGATACGCTCCTGATGGACCTGCGCGCCCGAGCTTTCGGCGCGTCGATCGCCGCGGTTGCCGGCTGCCCGGCCTGCGGCGAGCAGGTCGATGTGGAGTTCGACTTGCGCGACGTGTGGACGCCGCCTTCGGGAGACCTCGGCACTTCGGCGTCGATAGCCGAGGACGACTTCACCGTGCAGGTCCGCCCTGCGTGCCTGGACGACTTGTCGAGGCTGGCGTGTCTTTCGTCGGACGAGGACCGCGCAGTCGCTCTGCTGCGGTGCTGTGTCTTGGAGGCGAGGAAGGCTGGGGAACTCGTCGCGGTCGAGGAGATTCCCCCGGAATTCGTCGTGCTGCTGGATCGCGCTCTGGCCGAACTGGATCCCCAGGCTGATGTGCAGTTGAGCTTGGGGTGCCCAACCTGTGGTCGTGCCTGGCTCGTACCGTTCGACATCGCGGCGTTCTTCTGGGACGACCTCGACGCGTGGGTGCGGCGCACCGCGCGAGACGTCGGCACGCTGGCCGCTCAATTCGGGTGGGCGGAGGCCGACATCCTTGCCATGGGAGCGGACCGCCGCGCGTTGTACCTGGAGCTGACCCGGCCATGAACGGTTTCCTGGGCGCCATCGCTGCCCGCACCCTCGGCGGGCCTTCGGCCCTGACCCCGCGAAGGGCCGCGAGGTTCGAAGTCGTCGGCCGCAATGATGCCGGGCCGCTGCCCGGTGACGTCAGGGAATCGATGGCCTGGGGGCGGGAGGCGGATACCCTCGACTACTCTGCCGGCGCCGCCCGGCAGCAGAGAACGGGGCAGCCAGCCGATTCGGTGCCTCTGCCCCACGCGGTCGATGGCGTCCGCCCTGCGGCCCAGCCGTCCGAGGAGCCCCACCCGCGGGCCGAGCGGCGTACCGGGGCAGCCCCGCGGCGACCCGGCGCGCCAGTCGGGCAACCGCTCATCGTCGCCGCTGAGCGGCCCCCGGCGCCCCGCTTGCCGCTCGTCCACGCGATGCCTCCGTCGTCTGCGATTTCGGCAGCGTCGGACGTGGCGGCCGGATCGCCCGCCGACGTCGCCCATCAGGGCGGCGCCGGCCTTGTCCATCGGTTTTGGGACGATCCGCCGCAGCCGACGCCGGACCCAGTGACCGCGCAGGGAGCCGGAAGTGCCGAGGCCGCGCGTCTTGGTTCATCGGCACCGATCGTGGTTGGGGAGCCCTCCGGGCCGCGGCTCCTCGTGCCGCCACCCCGAACGCAGCCGCGCCCCGGGCCCCTCCAGCCGCGGACGACGACCGGCGACGCATCGGCGCCGTCCACGAATCACAGAGCGGCTCCTCGAACCGAACCGAATGCGCCGGTGATCCACGTCACGATCGGGCGCGTGGAGATCCGGGCCACCGCCTTGGACGGTAGCCGCCAGCCGCCTCGACTTCAGCAGAACCCGGGCGTCCTGCCGCTGGAGGAGTATCTGCGTCAACGCAAGGGAGGTGCGTGATGGCCAACCATCTCGCCATCGCCACCGCGACAGAGGTGCTGCGTCGACGTTTGAACACCGCAATCAGCGTCGAGTTCCCGGGCGTGCAGGTGATGGCGAAGCGCCCCGAGGCGAACGACGCCCAGGCCCAGAGCCATGTTTCGCTGTTCCTCTACCGGATCTCGACCAACGCGGCGCTGCGGAACATCGACCTGCCCACCCGCGGCCCCGATGGCAGGCCGGTCCTGAGACCGGCAGCTGCGCTCGACCTGCACTATCTGCTCAGCTTCAGCGGGGACGAGCAGGAGCTGGTTCCCCAACGGATGCTAGGACTCGCAGTCGCGTCACTGCACGCCGACCCGGTGCTGCGCCGCCACGAGATCGAAGCCGCCTGCCTCGGCGGATGGCTGGCCGGATCAACGCTTGGTGACGATGTCGAGCAGGTCAAGCTCACCCCGGCGTCCATCAGCCTCGACGAACTGTCCAAGGTCTGGTCGGTCTTCTTCCAGATCCCCTACCAGCTGTCAATCGGCTACGAGGCCAGTGTGGTGCTCATCGAGTCGGACGTCGAGGTTCGCGAAGCCCTCCCGGTGCGCAGCCGTGAGGTCGAGGCGCTGCCCATCCGCAGGCCGTCGGTGGAGGCGGTCAACGGCGGACGCCCTGTCGTGGGGGAAGCGGGTTTGGAACTGGAAATCACCGGTCAACGGCTGCGCGGTCCGGTGACCCTCGTTCAATTCGATGAGGCTGAGCCGCAGCCGGTCATCCCCAGATCCGACACCCGCATAATCGTGCCGCAGGACCTCACTGCTGCCCTCGGAGCCGGCGTGCACAGCGTCCGAGTCATCCACCAGGTGGCACTCGGAGCGGGCCGGGTCCCCCACCGGGCGGCAGCATCGAACGACTTCCGATTCGCTCTGCGACCAAGTATTACGTTGCAGCACCCGTCCGGAGACACGGCGATCAAGGTCCGCTTCTCGCCACCGGTGCAGCAGGGGCAGCGCGTCCGGCTCACGCTCAACGAGCTGCTGGAGCCGCCCCCCAAGGATCGGGCACTGCGATCGCGGGTGCTCGACCCCGGCCCGCCGGTCTCGGCTGCGCCTTGGGCTGAATTGGCCTTCGACGCGAGTGCGATCCAAGCCGGGACCTACCTCGTCCGGGCACGGGTCGACGACGTCGAGAGCCTGACCGGTGGAACGGCTGGCGTCGACGCCCCGGCACCTCTGGTGAGGCTGCCATGACCAGCGAACCCGGCCCGGCTGGCAGCACCGCGACCGATCACGAGGACGCGGTCTTCGAGGCTGCCACCCGATGGCTGCGTGCGCTGC
>CALMKG010000093.1 GCA_937867175.1 uncultured Propionibacterium sp.
GCTAGACTGCCCTCGAATAGTGGAAGGAGGAGCGATGGCGAGACCCCGGCAGCTCCTGGTGGGTGCCCTGGCAGGCGCTATCTTCCTCGGCATGGCAGTTCCAGCCATCGCGGTCCCTGGCGACACCATCACCTTGTCCGACTCAAGGCTCGCAGACTCGGGCGGCCTGGCCGCCGACCCTGACCGCTCGGTCTACTGGCTGGTCAACCCGACCGAGGGCGGTACCGGCAGCGTGGCGGCGATCCACCCGGACGGCTCGCCGGCCGGTACCGTGAGCTTCGACGCGAGCCCGTCCCGGGTCGAGTCACTCAGCTACGTCAGCGGCCGGCTGTATGTCGGCGACATCGGCGACGCGCGGGGGGACCGGTCCGCCATCTCCGTCTACCGCCTCGAAGCGCTGGACTACGGCACGTCCGCGCCCTTCACCCAATGGACCCTCGACTACCCTGACGGCCCCCACGACGCCTTGGCCATGATGGTCTCGCCGCGCGGCAACGTGTGGATCGTGACCAAGGGTGATCCCGGCGGGTTCTACTACGCTCCAGCGCCCGCCGATTCGGGTGAATACGAGTTGATCTGGGAATCGGAGGCTCCGTCGTGGGTGACAGACGGCGTCTTCATCGACCCGACAACCGTGGTCCTGCGCACCTACAACAGTGTGTTGCGGCTGGACATGACGCTGTACACGGTGACAGCCCAACAGGCCGCGCCCGAGCAGCCACAGGGGGAGTCGGTCACCACGTCGCTGGACGGCTCCGGGCTGTTGCTGGGGTCGAGGAACGAGCCGTTGTTGATCAAGGCGGAGCTGCCCACCACCATGCAGCCGCTGGAGCCTGCGCCTTCGATCCCCCCGGCCTCGGCGACGCCGACGCCCTCACCCACCCCGACCGCGCCCACAGCAGAGCCCGGGCGTCCAGCATCGAACGGGGGACAGCCAAGCAGCGCCATCACCGCGCTGGGCATCGCAGCCTTGATTTCGGCGGCCGCCGCTGCGCTGGTCTACTGGCGGAGCCAGCCGTCGAGCAGGGGTCCGGCCCGGCGCCGTCATTCGGGCGGCTGACCGGCGCCCCGGGCGTCCAACTCGACCGGGACGCTGCGGGCCTGGCGGACCGCGTCAGCCAGCACGGCCAGTCGCGCGTCGGGTACCGGGAGCACCGGATGGCGCCGGGGCAGCCGGGCCAGCGCCTCCAGGCGTGGATCAGTCAAGACCTCGGCGAGGCCCTGTCGATCGCCCCCGGTCACCAAGGCTGCAAGCCCGGGCAGGTGCGGCACGACGACTTCGAAGGCGTCCTCGGCGGCTTGCCGATAAGCACTGCGCGCTTGGTTCTGGCGTCGTCTGGCGTAGCGCTGCTGCGACCAGCCGCCGGCTTTGGTGCGTGCCTGCACGTAGTGTCGCGAGATCCTGTGGGCTACCAGTTGGTCGCCTTCGGCGATCCCCACGGCGTCCGCGCCCTTGCGTACCAGCAGCAGCCCGAACGTCCGGGGTGCCGTCAGGTGCTGGATGGCGGTGGCCAGGTCGGCCATGTCGGCCGGCAGCGGCTCCCAGAGGTTGATCAGCCTGGCCAGTGCACCGTCGGCGGCGCACAGCAGCAACGCGTCCGGCAGATACTGGACGACCAACTGCCCGTGCCGGGCAGTGAAGCGCTCGACCCAGCCGGGCAGCCGATCGGCCGGGACGCTGGTTCGGTGGGCCACCTCGAAGCTCATCTAGGCATCCTATGCAGCAGGTCTGAGGAGGTCTGTAGGCTTCCCGAATGACTGGGAGGGATGCATGAGCGAACTGATCGACACCACTGAGATGTATCTGCGCACCATTCTCGAGCTGCACGAGGAGGGTGTTGAGCCACTGCGCGCGCGCATCGTCGAGCGGCTGCGTCAGTCCGGGCCGACGGTGAGTCAGACGGTGGCAAGGCTTGAAAGGGATGGCCTGCTGGAGGTGCAGCACAATCGGCGCATCGAACTCAGCGCCCTCGGCTGGGAACGTGCCCGCAAGGTGATGCGCAAGCATCGGTTGGCCGAGCGGATGCTGTCGGACATCATCGGCATGGAGTGGACGGTGGTGCATGACGAGGCATGCAAGTTGGAGCACGTGATCGGTGACGTGCTCGAGCGCCGCCTGACCGAGTTGCTGAACACCCCGCAGGAGTCGCCGTA
>CALMKG010000094.1 GCA_937867175.1 uncultured Propionibacterium sp.
TCGTCGTCCCGATCCTCACCGTCGCGATCCGCTGCCGCGAACGCACCCCGATCCCCACCGAACGCACCAAGCTGTCGCTGGCCGGGGTGGTGAGTCCGCTCAAACACGACTCTTTCCGCAAGCTGCTCGCACTGTACGTCTGCCAGGCACTCACCATGGATGTGGTCAGCGCCCTGGTCTTCTTCTACTCGCTGTACGTGGTGCGGTTGAACGTCACCGTCTTCCTGGGCATCTTCATCACTGTGAACCTGATCGGTTTCGTAGTGGTGGGCCGACTGGTGCGCGGCGTTTCCAAGAACGTCATCTACCGTGCACCGATCCCGCTGGCACTGTTGGGTGCCCTCGGCATCGGGCTGTACCCCTCCGACTGGCCGGTCTTCGGGCCGTACCTCTGCGCGATCGCCGTGGCTGCCGGGATCTCCGGGGGCGTGCTGATGAGCTGGGTGATGTTCCCCGACGTGATCGACGACGCCGAACTCACCACCGGGCAGCGCAACGCCGGCGCGTTCTCCGGCTTGATGACGTTGACCCGCGGGCTTTCGACCGCGCTCGCCATTCAGCTGATCGGCCTGATGCTGCAGCTCACCGGATACCGGGTGCCAACCGACTACTTCCAGCCCACCCAGCCGGACGCGGTCCAGATCGGCATCCGGGCCACCATGGCCGGCACCATCATCGTCTTGATGAGCCTCGGCTGGTGGATCTCCGGACGCTACCCGCTGACCCGCCCGGTCTGCGAGCGAATGCAGGTGCAGTTGCGGGAACAGCGCGCCGCAGCGGGGCTCACCGACGACTCCGCTGACAGCCGATGAGCGTCCGTGGCTGCCCGCGGATGACGCCCTAAGCTGACCGCCATGGGCTTGCAGAACCCCTTCGCGCGCCGACGGTTGATCGGCAGGAACGGTCGGATCCTGAACAGGGGCCGGTTGGGACGCCCAGTGGGCGCCTTCCGATTCTCCGACCTGTTCGAGTCGCGCTGGAAGCTGGCCCTGTTCAGCGCCGACAAGCTCGCCTCGCTGACGGTGCCCGAGGCGACGACGGCGATCGGCGGCTATGCGGCGTCCTACTCGCCGAGCCTGCTGCCACGTCCCTGGTACTGGCAAGGCCTGGTTGCGGGGCTGGGCACGATGTTCGGCTACCAGAGCGGGCTACTGCTGAGCTGGACGATCAGTGCGGTGGCCGAGAAGCTCGGCGTCGAAGTGACCATCAAACCGGGCCTGCGCCAAGGCGGCATGCTCGCCGGCGCCACCATTGCGGGGTTGGGTACCATCGCCATTCCGTTGCGCTCGTTGCGCTGGC
Source organism: uncultured Propionibacterium sp. (assembly GCA_937867175.1). Lineage (GTDB taxonomy): Bacteria > Actinomycetota > Actinomycetes > Propionibacteriales > Propionibacteriaceae > Brooklawnia. The sequence continues at coordinate 1,300 of CALMKG010000094.1, forward strand.
ACCGCAAGAACGCCGATTACGTCCGAAAGCCCGGCCCGGACGCGTTCTGGGCGGTGGCCTCGGCAGCTGCCGCCTATGGCGTCTTCTTCTTGCTGATGGCCCAGTGGAAGGGCACACTGTGGCTGATCAACCAGCTCGCGGGACGCCTGCACCACCGGTTCGCGTTTGGGCTGGTTGCCCGACTGATCTCCACGCTGGTGGTGCTGGCCACGATCCTGGTGGTGCTCGACCAGGTCATCCTGCGCGGGGTCGTCGGTGTGGCCATCACGGCTTCGGCCAAGGTCGACCTTCGTACCCCCGTCAATGTCTTCCAGCCCACCACCCCGCTGCATTCCGGCAGCGCCGAATCGCTGGTCAAGTGGGACGATCTCGGCCTGCAGGGCAAGCGGTTCACCTGCGCGGGGCCGTCCCGCGAGCGCATCGTGGAGGTGCTGGGCGAACCGGCCCGGCAACCGGTCCGCGCCTACGCGTCCATGAACGGTCGCGGCCTGGACGAGGTGACCCAAACGGTGCTCGCCGAACTCGACCGGATGGATGCCTGGTCGCGCAAGGCGATCCTGGTGGTCACTACGACCGGGCGCGGCAACGTCAACGAGTGGAGCACCTCGGCGTTCGAGTTCCTCATGCGCGGTGACTGCGCGACAGCGGCGATGCAGTACTCCGGGCTACCCTCTGCGGTAACCATGATCAGCTCCAAGCAGGTGCCGGTACATGCCTCCCGGCTGCTCTTCGGTGCGATCGAGCAGCGCATCGCAGGGCTGCCGGCGGACCGCCGTCCCAAGCTCTACCTGGCCGGCGAATCGTTGGGCGCGTTCGGCTCCAACGGCATCTTCGACTCCCCGGACGACCTGCTCA
>CALMKG010000095.1 GCA_937867175.1 uncultured Propionibacterium sp.
CATCCGATTGACCGCACCCGACGGATATCAAGCGGTCCGGTCATACTCCCTCGCCAGTACCGGCCCGGGTGCGGACGTGGAGCTTGCCGTTGAACGCCTGCCGGACGGTGAGGTGTCGCCGTTCCTCGTCGATGATCTGGAACTCGGTGATGCTGTCGAGCTCCGCGGTCCTCTGGGCGGCTGGTTCGTCTGGCGGGCAGAGCAGACTCAGCCTGTGCAGCTGATCGCTGGCGGCTCTGGCGTCGTCCCGTTCGTTGCCATGCTCCGCGCACATGACCGTGCGAGAAGCAACGCCCCCATGCACTTGCTGAATTCGCTCCGCACCCCCGACGATGCGTTCTTCCGCGACGAACTCTCCAGGTCTTCTGCCCCCTCCTCGATCACGTGGCACTACACCCGCGCGGCGCCCATGGACTGGCCGGAGGCACCCAGACGGCTGACCGCGCAGGACCTGGCGGCGAAGACGCTCGCCCCCGAGGATGAGCCGCTGACGTACATCTGCGGGCCGACCGGGTTCGTCGAAACCGTCTCCCGTGCCCTCATCAGCATCGGCCACTCGGCCGACCGTATCCGCACCGAACGATTCGGAGGAGTCTGATGGATCATCTCGACGGCAACGTCCTGGCAGGACCGGCCACCGATCTGTTCGCCTTCGAACTGTCGATGGCGCAGGGACAGTGCGGGTCATGCGACGACATCGCGGCGCTGGGCCAGTGCATGGTGTACGGGCCGCCGATGGGGTATGTCGCCCGGTGCCGGAACTGTGACAGCGTGCTCGCCGTCATCATCGAGCGCAACGGACAACGATCCGTGAACATGCGCGGGCTGCGGTGGATACGGGTTCCCGACCAATACTCACCCTCGACGAGTGCAGCACCCTGGCGAAAGTAGGAGTCTCAGATGCGACAGATCATCATCATCGGATCGGGGCCGGCCGGCTACACCGCCGGCATCTACGCTGCACGCGCGAACCTGAATCCTCTCCTGATCGCCAGTTCCGTGGAAGCGGGCGGCGACCTGACCAAGACCACCGACGTGGAGAACTTCCCCGGCTTCCCCAACGGCATCCTCGGCCCGGACCTCATGCTCATGATGCAGACGCAAGCGGAGCGGTTCGGTACCGACGTCCTGCTCGACGATGCGGTCGATCTGAAACTCGATGGAGACGTCAAACGCGTCACCGTCGGCAACGGCGACGTGCACGAAGCTCGTGCGGTGATCTTCGCAACCGGCTCTGCGTATCGGAAGCTCGGCATCCCCGGCGAAGATCTCCTGAGCGGTCACGGGGTTTCGTGGTGTGCCACGTGTGACGGGTTCTTCTTCCGAGAGAAAACGATCGCCGTGGTCGGCGGCGGCGATTCGGCGATGGAAGAGGCCACGTTCCTGACGCGATTCGCGGACAAGGTCACTGTGATCCATCGGGGCGCGACACTGCGCGCGTCGAAGACCATGCAGGATCGGGCGTTCGCCGATCCCAAGATCGAGTTTCTGTTCAACACCACCGTCGAGCGTATCGAAGGCGCAGAGAAGGTCACTGGGGTGCGACTGCGCGATGCCCTGAACGGAACGGACTCTCTGCTCGAGCTCGACGGCCTGTTCATCGCCATTGGCGCAGACCCTCGCACGCATCTCATCCACGGGCAGCTCGATCTCAACCCGGACGGCACCGTCGCGGTCGACGGACGAAGCTCCCGCACCAACATCCCCGGCGTCTTCGCCGCCGGGGACGTGCTCGACCCGATCTACCGGCAAGCGGTCACCGCAGCCGGTTCCGGGACCGTGGCTGCACTCGACGCGGAGAACTATCTCGCCGCGCTCGCCTCACCCACGCCCCTACCCTCCAGCACCTCACCCACACGATGACCCACGACGGCGGGCTAGTGACGGGAACCGGCATTCACCACATTCGACGAGGAGGCCCGCATGGCTGATGTGCATTTTGTGAACCGGCGATTCGATCCAGACGTGATCGGCTTTCACACGATCGCGAAGGACATGGCGGCCGCTGTCGGCTACACGGCCACGCTTTCTGTCGATCGCGGGCTGGCACAGTTGCTTCGCCTTCGCGTCGCTCAATTGACGCCCTGTTCGTACTGTCTGATCCTGCACACCGAGGCGGCTCGAGATGTCGGTCTGGCGCCGGAGAAGATCGCGCATCTGCCGAGCTGGCGCGAGAGCACCATGTTCCGTGAGGACGAGGTGGCCGCCCTCGCCTACACGGAAGCGTTGACCCTCTTCGATCAGGCGGCCTTCCCGACCTGTCACGAGGAGCTGGCTCGCTTCTTCGATGAGACGGCGATCGCGGAGATCGCAGCCGTCGTCATCAATATGAACGTCTGGACCCGGTTGAAGCTGGCGCAGGGTGCCGTGCCCGTCACCGACGACACCACCACAGCAGACGGGAGCCGGTCATGACGGCGGCGCGTCCGGAGGTCTCCACGGCCGCGCTCACGGACGCGCTGGGACGTCTCACACCGCACCGGGCGCATATTCTCGATCTGGTCTCGCCCACACCCGGCCGAGTGCTCTTCGGGCCAGCGATCACGATCCAGTTCGTGCCGTTCCGTCAGGACCTCTACGACGCCCACGTGCACAACTTCGCGCGGTTCTTCTATCAGGCGATCGGACCCGGAGCAGGCCAGAGCGTGCTGGTGTTGGGCAACAGCGGCCCCCCGGACCTTTCTCTCGGCGGCGGGACGAAGCTGTCGCGGCTGCAGAACCACGCTCTGGCAGGCATGCTCGCTGGCGGCCGGTTGCGCGACTTCAGTGAGCTGGAACGGTACGACCCGGTGTTCTACTGCGCCGGCGAGACCGTCAAAGCGGGCACGGCGGATGTCATGCCCGTCGCCGCGAACGTTCCTGTTGTCGTCGGAGGAACCACGGTTCTGCCCGGGGACATCGTGTACGCCGATTCGGCTGCCGCGGTGATCGTTCCTGCGGGACTCGCGGACGAGGCGTTCCGGCTCGCGGCTGATGTCGAGGCCGAGGATGCGTCCTTCGTCACGATCATCCGTGACGAAGATCCGCAGGAGATACGGGCCTCCATTCGCGGTCGCGAGGTTTGAGCATTCGCGGGTTCGTCTTCGCGCGCTGCCAGGGGAAATCTTCCGGTTCGGTCAGTAGCATGGCGGTGTGAGCGAAACCATCCAGACGGCGGCCGCCTCGCGTTTGACAGCGCGTGGCGCGAAGACGCGAGCGCGGATCGTCGCGACCGCTGCCGATCTGATGTACGTGCGTGGCGTGGGTGGCACGACGCTGGATGATGTGGTCGCGGCGAGCACGGCCAGCAAGTCGCAACTGTATCGCCACTTCTCCGACAAGGCCGCGCTTGTGCGTGCGGTGATCGAGTTCGTCGGCGATCGGATCATCGAGGGCGAACGCGGACGCCTGGGTGCGGTGAGGTCGTTCGCGGGCCTGCGTCGCTGGCGGGATGCGATCGTCGAGCACAACGCGCTCCACGACGGGAAGTACGGTTGCCCGCTGGGGTCGCTGGCGAACGAGGTCTCCGATCAGGACGAGATCGCTCGGGAGAAGCTCAACGAACTGTTCATGGCCTGGGAGGAGCTCTTTAGGGAGCTCCTGCACCGGTTCCAACGCGATGGGTCATTGCCAGATGACGTTGATGCCGGACAGCTCGCCACGGGGTTCGTCGCGGCGGTCCAGGGCGGTTACCTGCTGGCGCAGACGGCGCGTAACGTTGCCCCGATGGCGACGGCGATCGACATGTCGATCTCACATCTGTCGTTACTTGCCGGCGAGCAACCCCGCGCGACCGCGTGAATCTTCTGCGCTCATGCGGAGAAGGCTGCTGCGGCAGCGTGGAGGAAGTGCAGGACTTTCTCCTCGGGAACTTCGCAGGGTCGCAGGATTGTCCCGTCGGTGGTGATCCACACGTTCGCCCCGAACTGTTCGGAGGTACCGAGTTGCTCCGCATCGACGGAGATGACTTTCCCTCCGGCGCGCGTGGTGCGGGTGACGGCCCAGCTGTGACCGTCGATCTCGGCGCGCGACCACCCCTCCGGAATGGCGCGGATGAGCGCGTCCAGATCGTCTGTCGGGTCGGTCATCGCTTCGCCTCCTGACGTGCGGGTCTCCGGCTGGTGAGCAAGGTCAGAGGAGTTTACCGTCGGCATCCCGCGGGTGGATCGGGTGCTCACTGAGGATCGAGATCCGGTTGAAGATGTTGATGGCGGCGGCGACCCATTCTGCGGCGGCGAAGACATTGTCCCCGAGCTCGGCTCGTGCGGCGGCCAGCTCCGTCCGGGTCTCGTCGCTGATGGGCAGCCGTGTGGCCGCTTCTGCGATCGTCAGGACAGCCTTCTCCCGGTCAGTGAACAGCGGGGTGTCCCGCCAGGACGGGAGGATATCGAGTTTCTGTTGGGTGATCCCGGCTCGTCGTGGCTGACGAGAGTGCAGATCCAGGCAGAACAGGCATCCGTTGAGCTGCGACGCGCGCAGCTTGACGAGCTCGGCTTCCGCCGGGTCGAGTCCGAGCCTGAGTGCCTGTTGCGAGACGGTGGCGGCGAACGCTCCTGCCTCTTTCCACGCCTCCGGGCTGGCCTTGTCCAGGTACGGGGGCGCATCCTCGCGGACGTTCATCACTGATCCGAGGCGGGTTCGTTCTGAGCGGCGATGTCGGCGTGGACTTCTTTCATGTCGAGGTTCTTGACCCCGTCGACGATCTGCGCGAGCGCGGGTGCGGGAAGGGCTCCGGCCTGATTGAACACGATGACGCCTTCACGGAAAGCCATCAGGGTCGGGATCGCTGTGATGCCTGCCGCGGCGGCCACCCGGCGTGCGGCTTCGGTGTCGAGCTTTCCGTGCACGATATCGGGGTTGTCTTCCGCGGACTTCTCGAAGATCGGAGCGAACTGGCGGCAGGGGGCGCACCAGGTCGCCCAGAAGTCCACGAGGACGACGTCGTTGTCCTTGATGGTCGTCTCGAAGTTCTCGTCGGTGAGTTCAACGGTGGGCATGATCTTCCTTTTCTCGAGGAGTGGTCGGTTCGCTTGGCCGGCGTGCGCGACGACGCGTGTTCAATGCCGGTGTCGTGCCGAGCCGGGAGCGGCGGAGTCGATGACCTGGGCGTATTCGGGATGCGCGTTGACGAATTCTACGGCGAACGGACAACTGAGCGTCGCGGTTGCTCCCTCCTTGCGGAGCTTGTCGAGCACACCGCCGAGGAGCGCGCCCGCGATGCCCTGGCCGCGGAACTCGGGGAACACGGACGTGGCCAGCAGGGTGACTCGGTTCCCGGTCCTGCTGTAGACGACGCCGGCGACCGTGATTCCGTCACGAGTGGCCTCGTAGATGCCCACGTCGCTGTTCTCGGTGATGGTGAGATCACCGGGGCCGGAACCGGTGGTCGCCGCCTGTTCCGTCGCGGCCTCGTCCTGGTCGGTGCCGGTCAGGGTGACCATGCCTTCCACGTTTCCTGCCATGTTTGGGTGCTCCTTTGTTCGTCGTGTGCGTCATTGAGTTCTGATGTGTGCGGGAACCGGTCTGGTCTACGCGGTGATCGTGTCGCCGAGGTTCCAGATGGCGCCGGTGGTGTTGGCGTCTGCGCCGAGCAGATGATCGAGAAGTCGTGCGGCGGATTCGTGTGCGCTGATCAGGTCGCCGGCCTCGTATCGGCTGATGAAACGGTCGCGCAGCCTGCTGCCGATCCGCTGCGGGTCCTGGCCGCGAATCCACCCCTGCATGGCCGTGTCGACGCCTCCGGGCCGGTATGCGTTGACGGTGACCCCGGTGCCGGCGAGCTCGGCGGCAAGATTCCGGGAGTGCGCTTCGATGGCCGCTTTGGTGGCGGCGTACACATTCCCGCTGATCATCGATGCCGGGTGGCCGGCGACGCTGGAGGAGATATTGACGACGCGTCCCCACCCGGCATCGACCATGCCTGGAACGACAGCAGCAGTCATCGCAAAGGGCACGACCACGTTGATCTCGAATGCCGCCTGGACGGCCTCCGGTGCGATCTGCGCCGTCGCGCCGAGTGGTTCGACGGTGGCGGCGTTGTTGATGAGGATGTCAATGTGACCAGCAGAACGGAGCGTGTGGAGGATGGCGGTGCGCCGTTCCAGATCGGTCAGGTCACCGTGCTCCACTCGGACGCTGGAGCCGGGGACGGCGGACCGGATCGTGTCGGCCGTCTCATCGAGCTGTTCGGCGGTACGGGCGATCAGGACGACATCAGCACCGGCACGAGCGAGCCCGGTGGCGATCGCCGCTCCGATCCCTCGGCCCGCACCGGTCATCAGCGCGGTCTTCCCTCCCAGCTCAGTTGTCATCGGTTCAAGCTCCTTCTCATCCAGTGCCGGATACGAGCCCCGTTGTAGGGCCTCGCACGGCACGCTCAATCACGACACGTCTCCATGTATCAGCGTCGAGCGATGCCCTCGTCTTACCGACAAGACGCCGGGATACTCCCGCTTCTTCGTCTGACGCCCGAGGAACGTTTCGGATGCGACTCGTAAGACGAGGCTGCAGACGGTCGCGAACGGTTCAAGAATGCGCGACAAGAGAGGCGACCCGAATGTCCAGCACCGATGACGGCACCGAGCTCGACTACTCGGGCGACGACCCGGGTTTGCTTCCCCCTGATGAGAGCCTCGACAGCGACGAGCTGGGTGACGATATCGATGAGACGGGATACTCCCCGTTGGATTGGCGATCGGCGAACCTCTCCTGGGGGCTCACGCCGCGCGAGGCCCACAGCCATGAGCCGCTCTCCGCACGCTTGGCGCGTGAGGTCCCCGACGAACCAGACGAGATCCTCGGAGACGGCATCGGCGACAGCTCGGACACCGATGGCGAGATCATCGACGATCAGGTCGGGTCCTCTCGCGCTGGCCGGCTGATCTTCTCCGATCCCACGAGTCTCAACCCGGCGGCCGACTACTGGGCGAGCGACATCGGGATCGACGGCGGTGCGGCGTCCGCCGAGGAGGCTGCAATCCACGTCGTCGACGACGACCGAGACGACGACCTGCGCTGGTCCTGACCGGCCTGACTCGCGGAGAAGATGATGCCACTTCTGCATGCCGGTGACGGGTTCCCGGCTCTGACCATCACCCCGCCCGGAAAGCAGCCGGTCGCGCTCCCGGATGCGTTCGCTGGGAACTTCGGTGTCGTCCTGTTCTCCCGCGGATCATGGTGCCGAGTCTGCGTCGAACAGTTGCGCGCGTTCCAGCGATCGACCGAGCGCCTCGCGAAAGCAGGCATCAAGGTCGTCGCGCTCTCCGCGGACGACGAGGCCACGACGGCGGACCTGATCGCGAGGTACGGCATCACCTATCCCGTCGGGCACAGTGCGGACGTCCGGGCGATCTCGGACGCGACGGGAGCGTTCGTCAGCCTCGACCCGCCGCACCTCCAATCGACCGGGTTCGTGCTCGACCCCTCCGGCACGGTCGCCATCAGTGTCTACTCCTGCGGAGCCCTCGGACAGCTCCTCCCGGATGACGTCCTCGACGAGGTCCGCGACCGGGAATCCGCCGCGAAACAGTCATGACCTCACCTGCCGCGAAGCCCGGCAGCATGCGCCCGGCGTGTCGTCGCGTTCCGGCTGGTAAGACGTCTCTGGGTGGCGGTGCTAACGAGTCAAGACGATGCCCGCACTCCAGGCGGTGACGGAACACAGGAGGTGCCTCATGAAGGCGATAGTGGTGACGGACGAAGCCGCGGGGACCGCTGGCATGACGCTGGCAGAGCGCCCCATGCCGGAGCCGGCCGGCAACGACGTGCTCGTCGAAGTGCACGCGTCGGGTTTCACGCCGGGAGAGCTGACCTGGCCGGGCACCTGGACCGATCGGCGCGGACGTGACCGCACCCCCTCCATCCCCGGGCACGAGGTCGCCGGAGTCGTCAGTGCGCTCGGTTATGGCACCCGCGGCTTGTCGGTGGGCCAGCGCGTGTTCGGACTCGCGGACTGGACGCGCGATGGCACCCTGGCCGAGTTCGTCGCCGTCGAGGCACGCAATCTCGCGCCCCTGCCGGGCGACATCGAGTTCACGGTCGGTGCGAGCCTGCCGATCTCCGGGTTGACCGCGTGGCAGGGCCTGTTCGTGCACGGACGATTCGAGGCCGGTCAGAGCGTCCTCGTCCACGGCGCGGCCGGCGGGGTCGGCTCCGTCGTCACACAGCTCGCTCATGAGGCGGGTGCCCACATCATCGGCACGGGCCGCGCAGCCGACCGGGAGGCGGCGCTGGACTTCGG
>CALMKG010000096.1 GCA_937867175.1 uncultured Propionibacterium sp.
TACGCGCGGCCAGCAGCAGCATCTCGAGCAGCATCGCCATGGCGACCAGCCCGGCCACGATGCCAACTGCCTTGATGAAGCCGGGGAAGGTCGTCATCATTGCCAGCCCGTCTTGGGCGATGAAGACGGCCACCGGAATGACCACGAGCACGGTCAGGACGACGTCAACGAGGTCGGCCCGGAGTCGCCTGCGGGACCCTTGTCGGCGGTAGTTGGTAGTTCCGGCACGAACCGGCTGTGCGGGCGCCGGCTTCGTCCAAGCGGGGACGCTGCCGCTGGGGGCGGGTCTGGGGCCCGCGACTGGGGCTGGTGCAGGGGAGTTCACAACTCTGAAACTAAGGATCGAGCCTGTGCGATTGCTGTGCAGACAGTGAAGTCACGCTGTGTGGTTGCTCGGGCCCGCCCGTTCACGGCAGCACAGTTCAGTTCGGTGCAGTTGCGGCAGGTGTGCGTCGCTGATGGTGGCTGCCCTCTGGTCAGCAGTCGGCGGTGCTTGCAGGAGATGCTCGCGGTGGCCGGGCGGATTTCCTTTTCTTCGCGGAGGTACGCTAATGTTTTTCCCTGCGCGCACCGCTAGCTCAACTGGCAGAGCAGCTGACTCTTAATCAGCGGGTTCAGGGTTCGAGTCCCTGGCGGTGTACCAATCAGAGCCCCGTTCGGATTCCTCGGACGGGGCTCTGTTGCATACCCCATAAGGTAGGCGGGAGTGGTCTCCAGCTGTCGGAGACGAGCTCGAGATCGTCGATCGAGGAGGCGTTCACGCAGTGCAGCTTCCTCGATGCTTGAACTCACGGTGAACTGCTGGTGACCGGGGGCTACCACACCGATCGGTGTCCTGCCCGACGCCGACAGATTGGTCGTCCTGCTTTGTGGAGGCGACAAATCCACCCAACAGGCTGACATTTCGAGGGCGTATCAGTTGGCGGATCGGTGGCGCAGGAAGGGGAGAGAAGATGACTGAGGAGACCAAGTTCCGTCGGTTCGAGGCGGCCGACTATCTCGACGACCTCGACGATGTCACCGCCTACTTGGAGATCGCGCTGCAAGAGTCGGCAGACGATCCCACAGCGGTTCCCCGAGCCCTCGGCGTGATTGCCCGTTCACAGAACATGAGCGAACTGGCCCGCCGAGTCGGGATGAGCCGCGACGGCCTGTACAAGGCTTTGTCTGCCGAAGGCAACCCAACTTGGTCGACTGTGCTGAAAGTCACCAATGCCCTCGGGTTGCGCCTGAGCGGTGCTGCGCGCCACGATGCTTCGGCTCGGCGACCGGTCCATGGACGAGTGGCTGGACGCGCTCGCCGCCGCGATCGAGGAGCGGGCGGCGTCCCGACGTTGACTGGACCAGTTCGCCGAGTTGTTGGGCCGGCTGGGCGTCCCGCTTCCCGTGCTGGTGGTGGGCACCTCGCCGGAGTAGGAATCCTGGTAGTAGTCTGGTCGCATGAGTCAGGTGAAGTTGAGCGTGAGC
>CALMKG010000097.1 GCA_937867175.1 uncultured Propionibacterium sp.
CTGCGCGGTCTGCCACGGCCCGGAGCCCATCAACGTTGCCGTGGATATCACTGACGACGTGCACTCTCATCCGAAGACGACGCCTGCCAACTCGTCGAAGTGCCGAGGCTGCGCCACCAACAGTTTGTGCGGCCCTGATGGCGCCCGATCCATGCGGATCTCAAGCCCGGCCTCGCGGCACAGGAGAAGGCCTGCGGCGATGTCCCACTCGTAGAGTCGCTGCTCGTAGTAGGCGAAGTCGGCGCTACCGGTCGCGGTCCAGGCGAGCCCCAGCGCGGGGCTGCCGGGACTGCGCAGACGGCCGGTGGCAGCGATCAGGCTTACGAGGGTGGTACCGAGGTGGCGGTGTCGTTGGCCGGATTGCCAACCGATCAACCCCATCGCCGTCCCCAGCGACGGCGCATCGGGGCGACGGGGCACAGGGGCCCCGCCGGCGAGAACGCCGAGCCCCTTCCCGCCGCTGAACAGGTCCCCGATCCGCGGTGCGTGAACGGCTCCGGCGATGCCAGTACCATCTTCGCGACAGGCCGCCACGCTGACCGACCAGACGGGCAGGTCTCGGGCCAGGTTGGCGGTGCTGTCGACGGGATCCACGATCCAGGTCACACCGGTAGTGGAGTCACGCTGCTCTCCTTCCTCGGTCACGTAGCCGTCGCCGGGGCGCGCAGACTCGATGGTTGCGATGATCGCGCGCTGCGAAGCGTGGTCGGCGTCGGTGACGATGTCGAGGCCGGTGGTCTTGGTGGACGCGCTGATGTCCCCTTGTTCGACGCACGACAGCGCAGCGGCACCTCCGGCGACCGCTGCGGACTCGGCAAGGCTGCGGAGTTCGCCTACCAGGTCTGCCGATGGTGTCAGCACTGGCGGTGCGCGTTCGCGCGTCCGAGGTCGAGGCGGAGCGGTCCTGACCCGCGTGGTCTCTCGGCGATCGGCATCAGCAGTGCTCCTCTCGTCGGTGCTGAGACAGCCTAGGCCCGGGTGACCTGGCGCGCAGCGATGTCATCAAGGTCGAGGTCGGCGAGCCTGCGCACCCCGAGAAGGAGCGCCTGCCGCGCGAGCGCGGGAGACCCGCATGCGACCAGGAGCAGTCCTGCCTGCGTCGGGGTAACACCCAGCACGCCGGATTCGATCGCCCTACGGGAGGGCGAAAGTGCCTGTGGCGTCGGCGCATACCACTGCTCCCCGCGCATCTCGTGGAGTCTCACCAGATCCGATACGGCGGGCACTAGACCGGCCCGCGCCCAGTCAGCCAGAACGGTCGCCGCATAAATGGGAACGACGTTCAAGGCGGCGGCGAGTTGGTGAGCTTCCCGCACGGTGTAGGAACTGCGCGTCAACTGCGCGGCCTGCTGGCGCGAGACTCCGAGCTCGAGCCAGGCGGCACGCGCGGTCGGCGCGCTGCGGTCGAAGTCATTGATGGTGGACAGTGCCCACTCGACGGCATCCGGGGCGCCGGCCACGCGAACGATCGCGTGGACGAAGGCGTCGTCGTGCGCGCCGTAGATCGCCAGCGCGTAGGAGCGGAACGTCATCGGTCCGCGGGCGCGGACTCGTTGATGCGTACTGGCCACCTGAGCCGGCGAGATCCCGGCCTCCCAGAGTCTGAAAGCGGTCGCCTCGCTGGTGAGCAGACGGGTGTCGTAGGAGCTCGGCGGCGACGTCAGATCTCCGTAGGCGTCAGAGACAGCACTCACCAATCTGCCGAGGTCGTGAAGGGAGACGCGCGATCGCCGGGCGAGATGGGCCACGGAGCGGGCGTGCGCAGCAGCCTGCTCGGGCCGGTCGTAGGAGTCGCGCCGGTCCCCACATCCGCACCGCTCGATGAGCCGCCAACGCCCGCTGGTCGTCGGGACGATAAGGGCCGCGGTGGCACGCGTCCACAACTGGGTGGCCTCCCGCAGCGCCGGGATCATCACGTCCGCCAGAGCGATACACGAGTTGTAGCCGCCGAACGCTCCGGCGACCCGTTCGGCGTCAAGGTCGTGCCCGGTGTCGATCGACCAGTCCGGGTGGAGTGTCAACGGGGGGCGCACCGCAGGTCCATCACCTTCGGTTCGGCACACGACGTCCGTTACGAGGGCACCATCGGGAGACGGAGGAGACGTCGCCGCTGGCATGAGTTTCTCCTATGTCAAGCCGCAGCCGCGAGGTCATTCGCGGCGGCGGTCGACGGGTTGTTCTTCAGGATGTTGTAGACGGTGCGGGCGAGTCGTCGTTTGAGGCACCGCATGGCCTCGGTCTTCGAGTCACCCATCGCGAGGCGCTTCTCGTAGTAGGCACGGCCGATGCCCTCGTGCTGAATCTGGGTGAGTGCGATGCGATGCAGCGCCGCGTTGAGCTGCCGGTTGCCCGCCTTGTTCAAGCGGACCCGCCCTCGGGTGCTGCCCGACCAGACTGGGATCGGTGCCGCGCCGGCGTGCATCGCGAACTTCGCCTCGTGGGCGAAGCGGTCGACGCCAGCGGTCTCACCCACGATCTTGGCGGCCGACAAGGCGCCACAGCCGGGCAGCTCGAGCAGCACCGGGGCCAGATTGGTCACCAGGACAGTGATCTCCTGCTCGAGTGCGTTGATCCGGCCGGTCAGGGTGTCGATGTCGGCGAGCAGTTCACGAGCCAACCGCGCGTCGATCCCGTCCTTGTCGGCCAGGTACTCAACCAGTTCCCTCCGCTTCACGGCACGGTTGAGGGTCTTGGGCCCAGGGTCGATGGTGGGGTCGATGCGGTGCAGATGCCAGCGGAACCTGTTGACATCGCCGGTGCGCTGTTTGACCAGGTCATCACGGTGATCGACCAGCAACTTCAGCTCCCGCGACGCCTCATCGTGGGAGGCCTCGGGCAGGTCAGGTTCACGCAGCACCGCGCGAGCGACAGCGAGCGCATCGATCGGATCGGACTTGCCGTACGTACGCGCGGTCCGGCGCTGCTCCGCCATCATCTTGGGAGGCACCCGCACCACCCGCTGACCAGCATCGAGCAGATCCATCTCGAGTCGCGCCGAGAGGTGGCGGCAGTCTTCGATGCCCCACTTCAGGTCCGCGCCGAAGGTCTGCTCAGCCCATCGAACCGCCTTGTCGTGCCCCTTCGCCTCGGCCTTGACCGTCAACTGGTCGAGCTTCCGGCCGGCCTCGTCGACGGCCACGAACGTGTGGCTCCGCTTGTGCACATCGGCCCCAACAACAACCATTGTGGTTGCCTCCTTCACCTTCATCAGTGACTGGACGGTTGGGCCGGTCGGCGGACACATCTCAGTGGGGGCGGTGCCACGCTCCTATCAAGTCACGCCGGCCGGCTCCTTCACACCCGGCGCCGGCAAAACGCATGCTCGTCAACCCGAGGGCGACATCCATCCTCTGAGCCAGACACCGGGTGCTCAGGATCCAACCACCGCGTGAGCGGCAACATCACCCTGACACTGAGACCCATCCTCTCGGGGCGCCAGCGAACATGAGCGGGGAGATTTCCACACCCGTCTCACCTCTGAGCACGCACGGAAATCTTCCCTTCGGGATCGGTTCATCGAACGAGAAGATGACCAGCTCGTAGTCGAAGGAATCGGGGGGCGATGGCGATGAAGGCAGCCGAATTGATCGAGTGGCGGCGGGTCCGCGACGCCGCTGATGCCGACGCACTGGCACACCATTGCGGCGACGACACGATGATCACCGAGGGAGATCTGAGGGCCGCTCTCAACACCAGCTGGAGATACGGAACAGGCCTGACCGGGATGATCCGGATCCACTCGCTTCGTGGCCGCCAGGCTCAGGACGCCGAGTGGCGCCACGGCCACGAACTTGCGGCCGACAAATACGTCGGCGACCTGGAGGAGAACGAGCGCGCGATCCGCAACCTGGTCGCGTGCGCAGGGCATGCCGACGCTGGAGCGCTGGGCGCCACGCTCGTGGGCCTCTGCCGCTCGCGTGGCGGAGCGTTCGGCACAGACATCGATTGGCTCCACCGGTCACTCGAACGCATGCAGGAGGTGGGCGCGACATCGGGCGTGCGTGTCATTGCTCGGGAGGGGGTGGACGTCGCACGGCGCGAGGAAGTGCGCAGCATCAGTTGCTGGTTGCGACGTGGGATCATCGCTCCTGACGAGGTGGCCGACGGATGGTGGCGCGCGCTCCGGACGATGTGGGAGGCGGCGACCGCGGAGTCCCACCGTCAGGAGGTTCGCGAGATCA
>CALMKG010000098.1 GCA_937867175.1 uncultured Propionibacterium sp.
GCGCTCGGATAGCCTTGTCGAGTGGTCGACACAATTGAGAACGCTCGCCGCACACCGGACGCCGAACAGCCGTGGGCTGCACTGGGCTTGAAGGAAGACGAGTACCAACGCATCCGCGACTTGCTGGGGCGCCGCCCGACGGGCGGGGAACTGGCCATGTACTCGGTGATGTGGTCGGAGCACTGCTCCTACAAGTCCTCCAAGATCCATCTCAAGCGGTTCGGTGCGTTGCCGCAGACGACCCCGCGCGGGCCGTTGCTGGCCGGCATCGGTGACAACGCGGGGGCCGTCGACATCGGGCAGGGCTACGCCATCACCTTCAAGTCCGAGTCGCACAACCACCCGTCCTATGTGGAGCCCTACCAAGGTGCAGCCACCGGGGTCGGCGGTATCGTGCGCGACATCCTCGCCATGGGTGCCCGTCCGATCGCAGTCATGGATGGCCTGCGCTTCGGTCCGCTGGACGCTCCCGACACCGGCCGTGTGCTGCCGGGCATCGTCGCCGGTGTGGGTGGCTACGGCAATTGCCTGGGCCTTCCGAACATCGGCGGCGAGGTCTACTTCGACCCCAGCTACTACGACAACCCGCTGGTCAACGCGCTGTGCGTCGGCGTCATGCGCCACGAAGACCTGAAGTTCGCCAAGGCGACCGGTGCCGGCAACAAGGTCATCCTCTACGGTGCCGCTACTGGCGCAGACGGCATCGGAGGGGCGTCCATCCTGGCGTCCGAGACGTTCGACGACAGCAAACCGTCGAAGCGTCCGGCGGTGCAGGTCGGCGACCCGTTCATGGAGAAGCTGCTCATCGAGTGCACCCTGGAGCTCTTCGCCGCCGGCGTGGTCGCGGCGATCCAGGACCTGGGCGCCGCCGGTATCTCTTGCGCCACCAGTGAGTTGGCCTCGGCAGGCGACGGTGGCATGCATTGCGAGCTCGATCTGGTGCCGCTGCGGGACGAGACGATGACTCCCGAAGAGATCCTGATGAGCGAGTCGCAGGAACGCATGATGGCCATCTGCGAGCCCGCAGATGTCGACGAGTTCCTCAAGATCTGCGCCAAGTGGGATGTCCAGGCTACGGTCGTCGGTGAACTGATCGCCGGTGACCGGCTGTTCATCGACTGGCATGGCGAGCGCATCGTCGACGTCGATCCGCGCACCGTTGCCCACGAGGGCCCGACCTATGATCGCCCGCAGGGGCGTCCCGAGTGGCTGGACGCCCTCAACGCCGACCACGCGAACCATCTGCCGCGCGACAACGCCGGACAGCAACTCGCCGAAACCGTATTGCGCCTGGTGGGTTCGCCGAACCTGTGCGACCGCAGTTGGGTGACCGACCAGTACGACCGCTTCGTGCGTGGCAACTCGGTGCTGGCCCAACCCGACGACGCCGGCATGGTGCGTATCGACGAGCACACCAACCTCGGCATCGCACTGGCCACCGATGCCAATGGACGCTACTGTCAGCTGAACCCCTACCTGGGTGCCCAACTGGCATTGTCGGAGGCCTACCGCAATGTCGCGGTGAGCGGCGCCCAGCCGGTGGCGGTCACCGACTGCCTGAACTTCGGTTCCCCCGAAGACCCAGAGGTGATGTGGCAGTTCGTCGAGGCGATCAAGGGCCTGGTGGACGGCTGCCTGGCGCTGGGGACGCCGGTGACCGGCGGCAACGTCAGCTTCTACAACCAGACGGGCGGGCGCAACATCCTGCCCACCCCACAGATCGGCATGCTCGGTGTCATTGACGACGTGCGCACCCGGATCCCGATGGGCTTCACCCGGCCAGGCGATGTCGTCCTGCTGCTCGGCGAGACCAAGGAGGAACTGGGCGGTTCGGCTTGGTCTGAGGTCGTCCACGCCCACCTCGGCGGGTTGCCGCCGTACCCGAACTTCGATGGCGAGCGGGCGCTGGCATCGGTGATGATCGAGGCGGCCGAGCGGGGCCTGGCGGCCAGCGCGCATGACCTGTCTGAGGGCGGCCTGGCGATCGCACTCACCGAATCGTGCCTGCGTCGCGGCAACGGGGTTTCGGTCACGCTGCCCGACGGCCTGGACGCGACCACCATGCTGTTCAGCGAAACCCCCGCCCGGGCCTTGGTCTGCGTGCAGGCCTCCAAACTGGACGAGTTCGTCGCGCTGTGCGAGCGGCAACAGTTGCCTGTCGTCAGGCTCGGTGAGGTGGTTCGCAAACCCGAACTGGAAGTGCTCGGCCAGTTCAGTCTGCCGCTTGGCAAGATCGAGGAAGCTTGGCGGGCGCCCATCCCGGCCGCCATGGGCTAGTAGGGTCGGGGTCATGGTTGATGCTGCTGCGATCAGTGAACGTGTCCGCGCCGTACTGCCCGGTGTGTTGGACGACTTGGTCCATCTGGTTTCCATCCCTTCGGTCAGTTCGCAGTCCGAGCATGCCGGTGATGTCGCGGCGGCCGCCGATACGGTGGTCGGGCATCTCAAGGTGTTGGGCTGCGATCGGGTGCGGGTCGTCCAGTCCGGCGGCCAGCCTGCGGTCATCGCCCACTTCGACGTCGCACCCGAACTGCCGACCGTCTGCCTCTACGCCCACCTCGACGTCCAGCCGACCGGTGAGGTCGCGCAGTGGACCACTGAGCCGTTCACTGCGACGCAGCGCGGCGACCGGCTGTACGGACGCGGGACCGCGGACGACAAGGCCGGCGTGGCCGCGCATCTCGCGGTGCTGCGCGCGTTCGACGGCAAGCCGCCGGTCAATGTCGTGGTGCTGGTCGAGGGCGAGGAAGAGATGGGCTCGCCCACCTTGGCGCGAATCCTTGCGGAGCACCGGGACGACCTGGAGGCCGACCTCTACGTGATCGCCGACTGCGGCAACTGGGCCGCCGGCGTCCCTGCCTTCACCACGTCGCTGCGCGGGGTGGTTGACTGTCTGGTCGAGGTGCGCACCTTGGAGCATGCGGTGCACTCCGGGCAGTTCGGTGGTGCGGTGCCAGATGCGTTGACTACGCTTTGCCGCCTGCTGGCTACGCTTCACGACGAGCAGGGCAATGTGGCAGTCGCCGGCCTGGTCTCCCGCCAGGACACCCTGGTCGACTACCAAGAGGCTACGCTGCGAGCCGAATCCAGCCTGCTGGAGGGCGTCCAGCCGATCGGGTCGGGCCCGCTGGCGGCGCGGACCTGGACCAAACCGGCGATCTCGGTCATCGGGCTCGACACCACTTCGATCGCGGATTCGTCCAACACGCTGATCCCGTCGGCCAGGGCCCGCCTTTCGGTGCGGGTGGCGCCCGGCGACACCGCAGACAACGCCTGGCACTGTCTGAAGGCGCACCTCGACTCGCACATCGAGTGGGGTGCCCAGTTGACGGTCACGAACAAGGAACGAGCCGAACCCTGCATCATCGAGCTCAGCGGTGACCTGGCCGAGAAGGCGAATCGGGCTTGGCGTGCCGCGTATGGCACCGAGCCGCTGTTGATCGGTACCGGCGGGACGATCGGCATGATCGCCGAGTTCCAGCGGGCCTTCCCTGATGCGGGCGTGCTCGGCACCGCGGTGGCCGACCCCGACAGCCGGATGCATGGCATCGACGAGTCGCTCTACCTACCCGACTGGGAGGCTGCCTGTCTCGCCGAGGCGTTGCTGCTTGCCGAGTTGGCCCGCTGATGCATCTGTTTCCCAAGCCCGCGACCTGGACGGTCGCCACCTACGACGGGTTCACGGCAGCCACCTTCCTGGGATGCCGCCAGGCCGCTTACCGGCGGCTTGCGCTTGATGCCGGGATCGGCAGCGGTGACCGCGTCCTGGATCTGGGTTCTGGGCCCGGGACGCTCACCCGGGCGGCCGCCGACCTGGCCGGCAGCAGCGGTCAAGTGATCGGTCTCGACAGTTCGCCCGAGATGGTGATCCACGCGCAGCGGCTCGGCGGCGACAGCCGCGTCGGTGATGTGGCGCGTCCACCGTTCGCCGACAACAGCTTCGACGTCGTCGTCTCGGCGCTCGCGCTGCACCACGTCGAGCCGGAAGATCGGGACGCGGTCTTCGCGCAGGCCTTCCGCATGCTGATCCCCGGCGGCCGGCTGCTGGTGGCCGAGTTCGCGCCGCCGTTCGGACGCCTCGGAAGAGCGGTTGCCAGGGGCGTCTGCCATACGGAGATAGCAGACGACCCACGGGCGGACCTGGTGGATCGGATGGCGAAGGCCGGCTTCCGACGCATCGAGACGCGTCGCAGCGGGGTGCTCACGGTCGTCCGGAGCATCCGCCCCGTCTGACGATCACACCAGCGCCTGCACCAGCAGTGTCACTGCGGCCACGCTGGACAGCACCAGGACGCCGAGCCGAAACCCCTGCCGGTTGACTTTGCCTCGCAGCCTGCGGGCCACCAGCATGCCCAAGATGGTCGCGGGGATCATGATGAGCCCCACCCCGACGGCATTGGTGGTCAGCACACCGCCCACGGCCAGGCCGGTCAGCGAGATGACGGTACCGAAGATGAAGGTGGTCGCCAGTGTGGCGCGAACCATGGGTGGTGGCTCGTCCGCCAGCACGATGGCGATCGGTGGGCCGCCGATGCCGGCGGCTGTCCCGGAGGTTCCTGAGATGAGGCCCGACACGAGCAGGGACAGGCCGTTGTTGGGAACCGAGACCCGGACCAGGCTCAGCGCGACCATCACCAGCACCACCCCCGCGATGGCCGCCTGCAACGTCTCGGTGGGCAGCACCTTGACGACCCAGACCCCCAATGCGGTGGCGGGAATGAAACCGAGTACCACCCAAGCCACCACCCGCCAGTCAAGGTGCCGGTGTTCGTCGATCAGGGCGATCACGGGCATTGCCACCGATCCGACGATCCCGGCCACCGGTACCAGCCCGGGGTCGGCCAGCGACAGGATCGGAATGGCCAATACCCCCATGCCGAAGCCGATGATGCCTTGGA
>CALMKG010000099.1 GCA_937867175.1 uncultured Propionibacterium sp.
GACTGCTTTTTTGAGGCTGGACGGCTGTTTGCTGGACACCAAGGGGATTCGTTTGACGTCGCCGTCGATGCCGCCATGCTCGCCGCCGCGCCAGCGAAGGAGGGGATGAAGTGACCGCACCGCAACCAACCCCATGGACCCACGAGGAGGATGCCCACCTCATCCGGCTGTACCGCTACGGCTGGCGCCGGGTGGCGATGTACGTCAACCGTTCGCGCAGCGGCATCGAGGCGCGGGCTGCCCAACTAGGCGACGTGGTCAAGCGTTCCGCCTACGGCAACGTCCCCGAGGTGTTCCTCCCTAAAGAGCCGGTCTGGCCCTCCATCACCCGCTGCACCCGCCACCTCATGCGCTAGTGCGCATACCTGGGAACATGGCACCTACCCTTCGCGGTATGAGCCATGTTCCCGTTTTCAATGAGGCGCTGAAACAGGCGTTCCTCGACACCCTCCGCGAGACCTGCAACGTCACCTTGTCGGCGCAGGCCGTCGGTATTGCTACCGGCACCGCCTACAAGCACCGCAAGGACGACCCTCTGTTCGCCGAGCGCTGGGACGAGGCGCTGGCCGAGGGTATTGACCTGCTAGAGCATCTGGCCCACAAGCGCGCCTTCCAGGGCGTCGAGGAGCCGGTATTCAACAAGGGGGAGGTGGCAGGCTTCGTCACGAAGTACAGCGACAGCCTCACCATGTTCCTGCTCAAGGCCCACCGCCCGGACAAGTACCGGGAGCGCAGCCAGGTCGAGAGCACTGGCGGCCTCCAGCTCCAGGTGTTCACCGGCCTCCCCAACCCCGGCGAGGATCTGGTGTGATACCGCGCCAGGTCTCCCTCAACTACCGCCCCCGTGAGTGGCAGCGCCAGGTCCACCTGGGGCTCAAGCGCTTCTCGGTCGTGGTGGTCCACCGTCGTGGCGGCAAGTCCGAGGTGGCCATCATGGAGTTGATCCACCGGGCGCTGAACACCAGCAAGGAACTCTGGCTTGGCGCCTACGTCGCACCCTTCCAGAAGCAGGCTCGGGCGATTGCCTGGGCACGACTCAAGGACAAGGTCCGCCCGCTCGAGCACCTCGGTGTGGTCGAGGTCTCCGAGGTGGAGATGACGGTACGGTTCACGCACAACGGGGCCAGCATCCGGCTGTTCGGTGCCGACATGCCCCATGCCCTTCGCGGGTTGCGCCTCGACTATGCCGTCATCGACGAGGTGGCCCAGGTCAAGCCAGAGGTGTGGACCGAGGTCATCCAGCCAGCGCTGTCCGACCGCAAGGGTGGGGCGTTGTTCATCGGTACGCCCTACGGGGTCAATCTTTTCTCCGAGTTGTACTTCAAGGCGACCAGCTCCCCGGACTGGTACGCCGCCCGGTTCACGGTCTACGACACCCATGCCATCGACGACGATGAAGTCGCCCGCATGAAGGACGACATGCCTGACCAGGTGTTCGCCCGTGAGTTGCTGTGTGACTTCTCCGCGGCGGGCGACGACCAGCTCATTTCACTGTCCGATGTTGAAGCGGCCAGCACCCGGCACGTCGACAAGATGGACTACATGCACGCCGCCAGGGTCATTGGCGTGGATCCGGCGCGCTTCGGCGACGACCGATCTGTCATCTTCAAGCGGCAGGGGCTGGTGGCCCACGAGCCTGTCGTGCTGCGCGGCATCGACAACATGACACTGGCCGGGCGTGTCGCCCAGGAGATCCAGGACTACCAGCCCGACGCGGTGTTCGTGGACTCGGGCAACGGCTCCGGGGTCATCGACCGCCTGCGGCAGCTCGGCTTCCCGGTCATCGAGGTGTTCTTCGGTGGCAAGCCCAACGACGTGCGCTACCTCAACAAGAGGGCCGAGATGTGGTTCGAGATGGCCGACTGGCTGCGCCAGGGTGGTGCCATCCCCAACCGGGTCGACCTCAAGCAGGATCTGGCTGCGCCGATCTACTGGTACGACAGCGCCGGCAAGCGCCAGCTCGAGCCCAAGGACGACCTCAAGAAGCGCGGCCTCCCGTCGCCAGACCTCGGCGACGCGCTGGCCCTGACCTTCGCCCAGCCGGTGAAGCCCAAGAGTGAGCTGGAGCGTGCAGCCATCCCCGGTGCGCATAGGGCCAAGCGGCAAACCTATGATCCCTACGCCAACCTCAATCGCCGGTGAGCGCTTTATGTGCAACGCCCCCAAGATTCCCGCACCGCCTCCGCCACCGCCTCCACCACAGGTTGCGAAGGCACCGCAGTCTATCGACCTAAAGCGCCGTCGGCAGCAGATGACGGGCGGGTTCACACCTACCCCCGGCGGCACCTTGCTGACAAGCCCTTCCGGTGCAGGTACACCCAACACCGGCGCCACGACGCTGCTCGGGGGTTGACGTGAGCGAAGCCCTGCGCACGCAATACCTGAACCGCTGGAACGCGCTCAAGAACGAGCGCAGCACCTGGATGACGCACTGGCGGGAGTTGAGTGATTACTACCTGCCGCGCTCCGGGCGGTTCTTCACGCGCGACGTGAACAAGGGTGACAAGCGTTGGAACAACATCTACGACAGCACCGGCACCCGGGCGCTGCGTATTCTCGCCGCTGGCATGATGGCCGGCATGACCTCCCCGGCCCGGCCGTGGTTCCGTCTGGCGACACCGGACAGCGCGCTCATGGAGCACGACCCGGTCAAGTTGTGGTTGAACGAGGTCACCAAGCGGATGCGCCTGGTGTTCGCTCGCTCCAACACCTACCGCTCGCTGCATAACGTCTACGAGGAGCTGGGCCTGTTTGGCACGGCGGCCTCCATCGTGGTGCCCGACTACGACACCCTGGTGCGTCACCACCCGCTGACGGCTGGCGAGTACGCGCTGGCTGCCGACAACCGGCGAGAGATCTGCACGCTGTACCGTGAGTTCGAGATGACCGTCAGCCAGATGGTCCGCGAGTTCGGGCTGGTGAAGTGCAGCAAGACGGTGCAGAACCTTTACAAGAACGGCGGCAAGGGGCTGGACACCTGGGTCACGGTGGTCCACGTCATCGAGCCCCGCTACGACCGCGACACCAAGAAGCGCACCGCGCAGAACATGCCCTACGCCTCCAGCTACTTCGAGCTGGGTGGTGGCGCCAACGAGGTGTTGCGCGAGTCCGGCTTCAACGAGTTCCCCGTGATCGCCCCCCGCTGGGGTGCGGTGTCGGGCGATGTCTACGGTTTCTCGCCGGGGATGGAGGCGCTGGGCGATGTCAAGCAGCTCCAGCACCAGCAGCTCAAGAAGGCCGAGGCCATCGAGTACAAGGTCAACCCGCCGCTGGCGGTGCCGACCTCACTGGTCAACAGTGACATCGACCGCCTGCCGGGCGGCATCGTCTATGCCGACAGCAACGGCCAGCAGGGCGGCATCCGCTCACTGTACGAGGTCAACCTCGACCTGAGCCACCTGCGCGAGGACATCGGCGACGTGCGTCAGCGCATCAACCAGGCGTTCTATGCCGACCTGTTCCTCATGCTGGCCAACGACGACCGGTCGAACATTACGGCCCGCGAGGTTGCCGAGCGTCACGAGGAGAAGCTCCTCATGCTCGGCCCGGTGCTCGAACGATTGCACAACGAGATGCTGGATCCGCTGATCGACATCACGTTCTCCCGCATGCTCTCGTCGGGAATGTTGGCCGATCTTCCACCGCCGCGTGAACTACAGGGCGTGGACCTCAAGGTCGAGTTCGTCTCGACGCTGGCCCAGGCCCAGCGCGCCGTGGGCGTGCAGGCCGTCGACCGTCTGCTCGGCACGGTGGGCGCTATCGCCCCGCTACGCCCGGACGTACTCGACAAGCTCGACACCGACCAACTCATCGACGCCTACGCCGACATGCTGGGGGTTGACCCGACGCTGATCGTGGCCGACGACCGCGTCACCATCATCCGCCAGGATCGTGCCCAGCAGCAGCAGGCCCAGCAGGCCGCGGCGATGATGCAGCCGGCGGCTGACGCTGCCCACAAATTGAGCCAGACACCGACCGGCAACGACTCGGCGCTGGATTCCGTTCTGTCCATGTTTCAAGGCTACGGCCAGTGAGGTAACACGCAATGGCATCTGAATACCTGGCCACCACGGCCGTCGCCATCACCAAGCACGACACGACCGTGCAGCCCAAGTTCGCGGCCATCTATGTGGGCGTGGGCGGGGACGTGAAAGTCAAGGACGCCGCCGGCAACACAACCACGTTCAAGAACGCGCAGGCCGGCAGCATCCTGCCCATCGCCAACGTCGAGTTGATCTACGCGACCGACACGTCGGCCACTGCCCTGGTGGGGCTCAAGTAATCATGCGTCTCGGCATGGGGTTTG
>CALMKG010000100.1 GCA_937867175.1 uncultured Propionibacterium sp.
CCCGAGGTGCTTGCGCTCGCCCAGATGACCTTGGACGAGTTCGAAGACACCACCTGGGGAGACCCGCCTGAGGACGCCACCTATGTGCAACACACCTGCTACGAGCTGCGGCGCACGCCACTTGGCCAGTTCGAGGCCGAAGATCTCCGCATCATGATCGGTCAGCAGATCGGCCTGGAACTGCTGGTGCCCAGGGCCCTCGGCGCGCTGATCCAGCAGCCCCTGATCGAAGCTGATATGTACCCCGGGGATCTGCTCCGTGCGGTGCTGGCGCTGCCTGACTCGTTCTGGCACTCCCACCCCGCCGAAGACCAACGCCTGCGCGTCGCCGTGGCCGCATTCGATGCGATAGATCCAAACGACCCCGAGAACCCACTGCTGTTCGCCGACTTCGCTGCCGCGCTGGCGTCCACGCGCCGCAGATGGGCACGTTAGCGCGGGCGCTGACTGGTGCGACGATGGTGCCGCTTGCTGCGCGAATTGGGCGCCAAGGCCCGGAGCCGTCGACAAGGCTCGCCGAGACACCGTAGTACGCGCGGAAGTAGAGGGACGCGGTATCCACGATGAGGGTCGGCGAAGCGGGCATATTCAACATGGTGCCACGATGAGGCCATGGAGCCCACTGACCAGCAGATCCTCGCCCGCCTGTCGCGTGAGGGTCGCATGTCCTTCACTGAACTGGGACGCGCCGTAGGTCTGTCGACCTCAGCCACCCAGCAGCGAGTGCGCCGCCTTGAGCAGCGGGGGATCATCACCGGTTACCACGCCGACGTCGACCCCGCTGCGGTCGGTCGGGCCCTCAGCGCCTTCATCGAGATCCAGCCGCTGGCGGCAGAGCATCAGGACCACGCGCCCGACTACCTTTCGAGCCTGCCGCAGATCACCTCCTGCTACTCGGTGGCGGGCGACGCTTCTTTTCTCTGCCTGGCCCAAGTGGGTTCGGCAGAGGAGTTGGACGAGTTGCTGGCCCGAATCAGACGCGAACTTGCGGTGAACACCGTCACCACCATCGTGCTGCGCACCGCATTCCGGCATCGCCCGCTGGTCTAGACTCCGAGCATGGCGCAGCGCAACGAGTCTCTTGACCGCATCTTGGTCATCACACCGACCTACAACGAGGCAGAGAATCTGGCTCCGATCATCAAGCGGCTGCGCGACGCCGTGCCGTCAGCGCACAGCCTGATCGCCGACGACAACTCGCCCGACGGCACCGGGGCCATCGCCGACCGGATGGCCGCCGAGGATCCGGCCATCCATGTGCTGCACCGGCCCGGCAAGCAGGGGCTCGCGGCTGCCTACCTCGCTGGGTTCGCGTGGGGCCTGGAGCGCAACTACGACGTCCTGGTCGAGATGGACGCCGACGGCTCGCACCAGCCAGAGCTGCTCCCATCGTTGCTGGCGGCACTCCACGACCTGGACGCTGACATGGTGAAGGGCTCCCGTTGGATGCGCGGCGGCGCGACCGATCAGACGCGATCGCGGGAACTGCTCAGCCGGCTCGCCAACATCTACATCCAAGTGGCGATGGACATTCCGGTCCGCGACGCCACCGGCGGGTACAACGCGTTTCGTTCCTCGATCCTGCGCAAGGTCGATCTGACCGGCGTCGCCTCCAAGGGCTACACCTTCCAGGTTGACATGACCCGCCGCGTTCTTGCAGCGGGCGGCAAGGTCGTGGAAGTGCCGATCTACTTCCCTGATCGCGAGATCGGAGATTCGAAGATGAGCGGCTCCATCATCGGAGAAGCGCTTCTGCGCACCACCGAGTGGGGTGCCCAGAAGCGCTGGTCGCAACTCAAAGGTGTGGGCGAGAAGATCTCCGATGAGTTCGCGAAGATGAACTCCCGAGCCTCCGATCAGTAGTGCGGGGTGCGGCGGACCTCCTCGAGCCGTTCCGCCAGCAACTCTTCGAGCTCCGCGATTGAGCGCCGCTCGAGCAGCATGTCCCAATGGGTGCGCGGTGGCTTGACGTCCTTCTCTTCGGGGCGCGTGCCGTCACTGCGTGCCGCGGGTGAGCCGCAGCGCGGGCATTCCCACTCGGTGGGAAGCTCAGCTTCGGTCGAGAAGGCGACCTCGAAGTGGTGTCCGCGCTCGCAGTCGAACCCGAGGGTCCGACGAGCAGCGAATTCGATTCCCTCCTCGTCCTCGAAGCTCTTGGCGCCCAACCCCATGCCCCGTAGTGCACGATCCGCCAT
>CALMKG010000101.1 GCA_937867175.1 uncultured Propionibacterium sp.
GGGATGGACTGTGTCGGGCTGGTGACGCTGGTCGCCTACGACATCGGCTACGAGCACGTCAAGGATGTGACCTGCTACGACTTCGAGCCGCATCCTCACCTCTTCTTGGAGACGATCCGATCTCAGACGAACCCGGTCATGGGCCTCATTCCCAAGCCGGGCAACGTCGTCATGCTGCGACAGTCGATCTATCCCATGCACTGCGGAATCATTGGTCAAAACCAGTCCGGATTGACCGTGATCAACGCCAATCTCCACATGCGCTCCGTCGTCGAAGATCCGATCTCGAATTGGAAAGACATGATCATCGAGTTGCGCGACTATCGAGGAGTTTCCTGATGCAGTTGGGCGCACTCTTCCTCGCTCCCCTCTTCACTGGTGGTGGGCTCATGAAGTTGGGCTTCCTGGCGGCTTCCACCGCCGGGGCGATGCTGCTCAACGGTAACAAGGAGCCTCAGGGAAAGCTCAATGACCTGAAGGTCTCGACCTCGACCTATGGTCGTGGCATCCCCCTGGCGTGGGGGACTGTCCGTGTCACCGGAAACATGTTCTGGGCAACCGACTTCGCGCAGTCGATCAAGTGGGTCGGAGGTAAGAAGGGCTCCGACAAGAAGAAGAAAGGTGCGCAGCCGGTCTACGTCTATCACGCCAACTTCGCGATGGCGTTGTGTGAAGGCCCGGTTTCTCGTGTCCTGCGTATCTGGGCCGACGGAAACCTGATTTACGACCCGTTCAATCGGCGTCTTCAGGACGACGACTACACCGAAGACGACAAGGTCGTTGGACCGGGCTTCTCCTCACAACAGCAGGGCGGATCGAAGAAGGACTCGATGAAGGGGGCCGACGATGGTGGAGGCAACTTCAACTTCCGATTCTACCCAGGAACCGAGACCCAGGTACAAGATCCGTTCATGGTGCGTAAACAGACGGCTGCGAACGTTCCAGCGTTCCGTGGAATGTCGTATCTGTTCTTCGAGCACTTCCCGCTTCAAGACTTCGGAAATCGAACCCCCACGATCACGGCTGAGATCGAGGTGTTCAATGATCTGTCCTACAACGCTGCCGGGTTCCACGAGTACGAAAACCTCACTGCCGTAGACTGGTGGCGGCCGGTCGACAACGGCATCTTCAAGGATTGGTCTTCTGAGAAGATCTATGTCCCTGCGGTGCAGACCGGAGTGGGAGGAATTCTGCGCGTCTTCGACTCCATTTCGCGTAAGGAGATCGACCGGGTTCCGTTCAGTTCCATCAAGGGCGGTTGTGAGGCGAACAACCTGAATTGGGACAACAACATCAAGTGGAAGGAAGTGAACGGAGTCTCGAAGTTCTGCGGAATTACTTCCGATGGATATCTGATTTTCGAGCTTCCCGAGGGTACGAACGCCTCCCCGATTGTCTGGGTCACTCCCGGATCGTACACGCCCGTCTTCGTGTGGGGCCGTTCCACCGTGTGGGGAGATTCCGATACGTCGATCGGTCACCCGCAGTCGATTCAGCCGGTATCTGTGGTCGTCACCGACAAGGGGGCTTCGGGAGACACGATCCAGACTCAGAAATCGATCACGGCGATGGGCACTTTGTTCGGTGCCGTCCACATTTTCGATGGGTTCCGCAGCACGAAGCAGATTTACCTCGGTGGGTGGTCTGCGACGATCACTCCCGGATACGGCTCATTTGCTGGCGGGTTCTTCGCCACGACCTCTTCCGTGTCTGGGACCAAGGATCTCTATTACGTCTCGTTCGACTCATTCATGACGGAGACGGTCAAGCACATCTATCATCACTACGACAGCATCTTCGGCTACAGCTTTGGGCCGTTCGTCTTGGCAGGTCTCGACAAGATCGGCATCCTGGAGTCGCGTTGGTACGACATGGACCCGAAGAAGACTGGCACTTTTGCCGTCGTGTTCGACAAGAACTTCAACAAGGAAAAGGAATTCAAGCTCTCAGAGGACTACTTGGAAATTCTCTGGTCTACCGGAGGGATGCAGTCCAGTCCTGTCGTCAATCCAGGATTCCACTGTTTCTACGTCGGTCAGCATCATCGAAAGATGATCATCAACTGGAACGACGGCACCTTCGAGTATTTCGACATGACCGCTGCGGTTGCCCCAGACCTGTGGCAGGGGCAGACGTCGACGATCGGAGGAACGGTGTGGTTCGGCGGCACGCACCTCAACAATGGCTGGCATCTCTACGAGATGTGGCAGTCATCTTCGACGTTGAACCGCCAGACGGTGGGAAACATCGTCCGTGACATGGCGATCCGTGTCGGCCTCGAAGAAACTCAGATCAACACGGACGAGTTGAAGGACTCCTACGTCTCCGGATTCCTTTTGGAGAACCCGACCTCCGCTCGTCAGGTGGTGGAGGATCTGTCGAAGGTCTTCTTCTTCGATGTCGTCGAATCCGATAATCAGTTGAAGTTCATCTCTCGCGGTCGGCCGTCTATGGTGACGGTCACGCAGGACCATCTCGCGCCGGTTGGTGATGAGGACAACGGCTCTTATTTCGTCGAGAAGCGGAATCAAGAGATCGACATGCCCGCGTTCGTGGGCGTCAGCTTCATCAATGCCAAGAAGAAGTATGAGACCAATACGCAGTTCTGGAAGCGTCCGCATTCTCCGATGGCTGTGCTTCAGTCCAAGGAGAAGCTGGATCTGAACTTGCCGATGGTGCTCACGCCAGAGGATGCGGTTCGGATCGCTCAGAACGTGCTCTACAGCGCGTGGTCCGAGCGCATCTCGCACCAGTTCAAGCTCGACTGGTCCTTCATGCTTCTCGACGCTGCCGACGTCGTGACGTTCCAGATGGATGATGGTCTGACCTTCATCGAGCGCATCCTGAAGGCTGATCTCGGCGCTGACTACGCCATCGAACTCGACACGATGGATCAGGATGGTGCCACCTACAACTCGGCGATCACCCGCCCGAGTTCTCCGAGTGGCGTGACCACCGATCCGGTGTACCCACATCCGGTGGTCGACGTCGACGCCTTGGACATCCCGTTCCTTCGCGACACCGAGGTCATCTCAGGAGGAAACTTCATTTATCGTCTGGGGGCGCTCCCACGCTCGCGGGGGTTCCGTTACGCGGGATTTGCCGACAACGCCTCCGGGACGTGGGACGAGGTCGACGACACCTACTATCCGACGATCTGGGGGTACGTCACCGGGCTCAAGGAGCCGCCGCACGGCCCGTTCGTCACCGATGACGTGTCGAAGATCATCTTCTCACCAGGGTTCGACATCGAAGCCGAGGGGAACTACGAGTTCGAGTCGATCGCCGACGCGAATTGGCCGTCGGATGCGAACACGATCATCATCGGCGGGGAGATCATCTACTTCAAGAACGTCACCCCGAACGACAACGGCTCCTTCACGCTTTCGACCCTCATCCGTGGCGCGCGCGGCACCGAGGCCAAGTGCTACACCCACACTCCCGGCGAACGTGGGATCATCTCAACGAAGGCGCTGAAGACCGAACTCGAATCCTTCGCGATGATCGGTAAGGAGGTGAAG
>CALMKG010000102.1 GCA_937867175.1 uncultured Propionibacterium sp.
ATTACGGGATCGCGAACATGCTGATCTTCCACAAGCTCACCGACCTCGACAACGTCGGCGACTCCGGTTCCGCCATGCGCGCCCTCGCCAACAGCTTGCTGGCGAATGCGGAGACGCGGATCATCTACCGGCAAGAACCCGACCAGCTCGGAGCCACCGCTGCAGCACTCGGCCTCACCGGCACCGAACAGAAACTCCTCCCAGGTCTCGGCACCGGGCAAGGGCTGTGGCGGATCAAGGAACGATCCTTCGTCGTGCAGCACCAACTTCACCCGGCAGAGCTTGCCGCATTCGACACGACCGCGCGAATGAAGGGGTAACCGCTCAGGTTCAGGATTTCTGAAGCCTGTTTCCGCGTGATTCCGGCACTGTTCGCTGATCTGCGGAGTGCTGTGAGGGTGCAAGTTCCCGCTGCGACCGACTTCCTCTCGGTCACCAGCGTGGCATGGAGGTTCGCACCTATCTCTCGATTGATTCGCCACAACCGAGGGAGCAGAACCGATGGACACGATCACCGAGCTGGCAGCCGACGAGCGCACCGCGAGGATCATCCTCGCGACTGTCTCCGAACCAGGTGATGCGGTCACGGGGCAGATGATCCGCACCCTCGGTGCCACAGAGGTTGTCGCTCGTGCCGTCGCCGATGAGGTGCCGGTCGGGCCTGACGCTGACACCTGGCAGCGGCGTCTCGCCCCGCGCCTCGACGCGCCCCAGGTGCGGCGGGTGCTCGCGGAGACTGAGCGTCACGGCATGCGAGTGCTGATCCCCGGCGATGCGGACTGGCCGGCATCGGTCAACGCGCTCGGAGATCATGCCCCCGTCGCGCTGTGGGCGAAGGGCGACACCAGCCTGCTGACAGGGCCGGTGTGGGATCGCCTCACCGTCACTGGGGCGAGGGCGTCCACCGGCTACGGCGAACACATCACCACAGATTTGGTGCAGTCAGCAACTGCGGATGCTCGCACGGTGCTCTCGGGTGGAGCGTACGGGATTGACGGCGCCGCGCACCGCGCCGCTCTCACTTTTGGTGGCTCCACGATCGCGGTGCTCGCTGGCGGACTGGACCGCCCGTACCCGGCTGGGCATGCCGAACTCCTTGGCCGGGTCGCAGACGAGGGGCTGTTGTTAAGTGAGGTGCCGCCGGGGGCTGCGCCGACGAGGTGGCGGTTCCTGCAACGTGGCAGGCTCCTCGCCGCCCTCTCGGGCACGGTCTTGATCGCCGAGGCGGGATACCGCTCCGGCTCTCTTCATACCGCGGCCCGTGCAATGGAGCTTGGGCGTCCGGTCTGTGCGGTTCCTGGGCCGTTGACGAGTGCGGCGTCTGCGGGGTGTCACCGGTTGTTGCGCGACGGGCTCGGGTCGATCATCACCGGCTACGACGACATCCGCGAACTCCTCCACGGAGTACGCGACGGCGCGCACCGTGCGGTGCGAGAGCGAGCAGGACTCGAGACTGACCCGCTGGATCAGGAGAAGCCCGGGCCAGGCCGGAGGCCGCAGGGACCTGTGCTGTGAGGGTCTGGGTGGTGCACCTGCTGTGAAGGCGACCCGTGTCGGGTTGCTGCTCACCAGAACATCAGGAGGCATCTCGTGTCAGGATCACTCGCACACATTCCGCAGCCCGTGGCTGCGCCACCCCCGACCAGGCTCCGACGATGGCTGTCCGTGCTGCTGGCCCTGTTCTTGCTCGCGGGGTCGTTCGCGCTGAGTACGCAGCCCGCGCATGCGGCGAGTGAGGGCGTCGGCTACTGGTCTGACGGTGCGTTCCTCGGCGCGTACAACACCGGTGTCGACGGCCGGCAGGCGTATTGCGCCGACCTTCACGCCGCGCCTCCCTATGGGAATACGGCGGGGCCGGAGCGGATCACGTCGCTGGATTCGTTGTCTCGTCAGCAGCTTGCCGAGATGAACTATGTGCTGGATCGGTGGGGGCAGTCGGGTGACGCGAATGTGACGGCTGCGGTGGCGCTGTATGTGTGGTCGGTCGCGAGTCCTGGCATGTACAACTCGCATGGCATGTCCGGTGACGACTACTACGTCGCCCGGGCGCCGGCGTCGGAGCGCGGCACGATCCTTGCAAACCTCTCGACCATGCGACAGGAAGCGGCAGTGAACGCAGTCACGGATCCGTCGTTGTCGCTTGCGCTGGATATGACGGATCAGTACACCGGCGCTCTCACCGTCACCGCGCACCCGGCTTCACTGGCCGGGAGTGCGTCGCTCACGAATGCGGTGTTCTCGGACGGGGCCTCGACGCGGAATCTCGCCGTCGGTACGCACCCGATCACCGGCACCCCAGCCGACGGAGTGCCGTCGTACAAGATCGGCGCATCCATGACGGTGTCTGCTGCCGGGTACGGGGCCGCGCTCGACCTCTACACGACGCCCGGCGCGCAGCGCCTTGTCGCCGCTGTCGCGGGCTCTTCCACGGGCCTGTCGGCGTCGGTGGAGTCGCCGGTGATCGAGTTGGATTTCCAGCCGGAGATCACTACCCAGGTCGCCTCCCGATACGTCGCCGAGGGCGACGCGTTCCTGGACGGGCTCACTGTCACGGTATCGAAGGGCACCTGGATTCACCTCGACGGGAAACCGGTCGAGGTGATCGCGACCGGCACGCTGTATGGGCCGTTCGATGAGCAGCCCACCGAAGCCGACGCCCCGCCCGTGGGTGCCCCTGTCGCGGGCACCGAGACGGTGACGCTGACGGGTGCGGGGTCGTATACGTCGCCGGGCACGATCATCGCTCCGGAGTCGGGGTTCTACACGTGGGTGTGGGCGATCGACAAGGACGCGCACGGCGAGAACGCGAAGTACCTCACCGATTCGTTCACTGACCGGTTCGGGCAGGTGGCCGAGACCTCGGTGGTGCCGTTCCAGCCCATCGCCGTCTCCGAAGCCGACCAGCGCCTCGCCATCCCCGGTGATGCACTGACGGACACGATCACCGTGTCAAGCAGCAATGGTGCGTGGCTGAAGAAGGACGGCGTACACATTCCGGTGGTGTTCGAGGGCACCGCCTACCAAGTCCCCGGCACCCTGCCGCCCGCGCAGAACGCAGCGATCGATGGCAACGCGGTGCCCCTCGGGACCGTCACCGTCACGGCGGACGGCCCCGGCGTCTACACGTCACCGTCGGTGGTGGCTCCGTCGGGTGGGTTCGTGACCTGGGTGTGGGAGGTGAAGAAGGTCTCGCAGCCGGAGTGGGTGCGCGACTACCTCGCCGCCGACTGGCAGGACGACTACGGCATCAACGTCGAGACGACATCGGTGCGGTGGCCGATCACGGTGACCTCGCTGATGCGGGAGTACAACGTGCACCCCGGCGGGCGTGCGTTCGATGTCGTCACCGTCAGCGGGTTCCCGGCGAACCACGGTGACTTCACCGGCGACGGCTACTGGAACCCCGACCTCGATGAACTCCGTCACACCGTCTACGGCCCCTTCGCCACCGATATCGAGCTCACGGATGATCTCGACCTCACCGCTGCGCCGGTGCTGACGGAGCTCACGACGCCGGCACGGAATGGGGTCTACAAGCTCGGATACACCGATGAGGACAAGATCGTGCCGACCGAGCCGGGGTTCTATGTGCTGGTGACAACGTTCGAGGGTGACGATCGGGTGCAGCCCTATGCGTCGTCTCCGGCGGATGTGCTCGAACGTTTCTACGTCCCACCGACGAATGCTGAGGTGCCGGTGTCGGTGATCACGCAGGCCACACCGGAGGCGGCCGTCGGGGAACCATTCTCGGATACGGCGCTCGTGCAGGGCACGACGATTCCCGACGGCGCGTATCTGGTGTTCCGTGCGTACGGGCCGCACCCGGCGGAGGTCGGGGCTGTGTGTGAGTCACCGTTCTACGTCAGCGACGAGATCCCCGTCACCCAGGCCGGTATCTACCATTCCGGCACCACCACCGTCACCGAGCCCGGGAACGTCTACTGGGTCGAAACCCTATACGGCGCCGACGGCGCTGTGATCGCCGAAGGGGCGTGTGGGGCGCCGGGTGAGACCACGGTCGTCATCGAGCAGCCGGAAGAACTTCTCGTGAAGACGAACGCGGTGCCGACGGTGGTGTTGGGTGAGCCGGCGCATGATGTCGCAACCGTTACCGGCGCCGTGCCGGAGGGTGCGCGCCTGGTGTTCGAGGCGTACCGGCAGCAGACCGGTGAGGCGCTGTGCACGGCGGAGGAGCTCGTGTTTACCTCCGCCGTGATCGACCTGAATGGTCCCGGCGAGTACGCCTCGGATGAGGTGGTCTTCGATGAGACCGGTACCTATTACTGGGTGGAGACGGTGATCGATAAGGACGGTCTGATCTTGCACCGTGGCCTCTGCGGCGCACCGGATGAGACCACCACCGTCACCCCCGTACCGGAGGAGCCTGGAAAGCCGGGAGCGCCGGGTGAGTTGGCGCAGACCGGCGGTGGTAACTGGTGGCCGCTCGGTCTCGCCGGTGGCCTGATGGCCGCCGCAACCGGTGGGGTGCTGCTGTTCGGTCGCCGCCTCGCGATCGCCCGCGAACGCGACGGGTACGTCCGTGAAGAGGACGAGGCGTTCGAGGAGTTCAAGGCCCAGTTCGAGGGAGCAAAGGAGGACTAACCAAGGCTGCTGATCCGCTGGCGCCCCACTATGGCGGGTCAGCACGGGAGGGCACGAACCAACCCCCAGGTTCGTGCCCTCCCACCTTTCCGTCTTCTGCATCCATAGGGGACGCGGGCGCACCTACATGGCGACTGCCGTTCGTCTTGGAAGGACCCGCCCGTGACCCCGAAAACCCGCTACCGCCGCACTACCCCCGACACTCAGC
Source organism: uncultured Propionibacterium sp. (assembly GCA_937867175.1). Classification (GTDB taxonomy): domain Bacteria; phylum Actinomycetota; class Actinomycetes; order Propionibacteriales; family Propionibacteriaceae; genus Brooklawnia. Next base: position 4,811 of record CALMKG010000102.1, read on the forward strand.
CCCCGACGACGCCTGTGCCTCCGGGCG